>JAZQHQ010000058.1:0-18321 GCA_045540675.1 Alistipes sp.
CCAATCTTCGATGGTGCATCGTTGGAGCAGATTAACGAGTACACCGACAAGGCAGGATTGGCACGCACAGGTCGTTGCTACCTCTACGATGGTGGTACGCGTGAGCGTTTCGACCAGCCGGCAACAGTGGGTGTTATCTACATGCTGAAACTCGGTCACATGATTGACGATAAGATGCATGCTCGTTCAATCGGTCCTTACTCGCTCATTACACAGCAGCCACTCGGTGGTAAGGCACAGTTTGGAGGTCAGCGATTTGGAGAGATGGAGGTTTGGGCATTGGAGGGCTTCGGTGCTGCCAATATTCTCCAAGAGATTTTGACCGTTAAGTCGGACGATGTAATGGGTCGTGCGAAGGTTTACGAGGCTATTGTGAAGGGTGATAACCTTCCAAAGCCGGGTATTCCTGAGGCGATGAATGTGTTGTTGCACGAGTTGCGTGGTTTGGGACTCTCGGTAACACTCGAATAACAATATAAGTAGGTATAAAAGAAAAACTGTATAAGATTATGTCAATAAATAAAGACAATTCAAAGGGCGGTTACAACCGTATTGCGGTGAGCCTTGCATCTCCCGAGGAGATTTTGGCGCAGTCGAGCGGTGAGGTCCTCAAACCAGAGACCATCAACTATCGTACCTACAAGCCGGAGCGTGACGGACTCTTCTGCGAGCGTATCTTTGGTCCAATGAAGGACTATGAGTGTCACTGCGGAAAGTATAAGCGTATTCGTTACAAGGGTATCGTCTGCGACCGATGCGGCGTTGAGGTTACCGAGAAGAAGGTGCGCCGTGAGCGTATGGGACACATCTCATTGGTTGTGCCGGTAGTACACATTTGGTACTTTAAGTCGCTCCCATCGAAGATCGGATACTTGTTGGGTATTCCATCGAAGAAGTTGGAGTCGATTATCTACTATGAGCGTTATGTGGTTGTTCAGGCCGGTGCTGCTGCGGAACAGGGCATCGAGAAGTTGCAGACCTTGGCAGAGAAGGAGTACACCGATATTTTGGCGGCACTTCCAAAGGGTAACCAGCAACTTCCAAATGACGACCCTAACAAGTTTATTGCAATGATGGGTGCCGAGGCTATCAAGCTTCTCTTGCAGGAGGTAGATCTCGATACCATGTCATATAATTTGCGTGACCGCGCATCGCGCGAGACTTCGCAGCAGCGTAAGAGCGAGCTGTTGAAGCAGCTCAATGTTGTGGAGTCGTTCCGTGCATCGCAGGGTAAGAATCGTCCGGAGTGGATGGTGATGGATGTTATTCCGGTTATTCCACCGGAGATTCGTCCGTTGGTACCACTCGATGGAGGTCGTTTCGCAACTTCGGATTTGAACGATTTGTATCGCCGTGTAATTATCCGTAACAACCGTCTTCGCCGCTTGATTGATATCAAGGCTCCGGAGGTTATTCTCCGTAACGAGAAGCGTATGTTGCAGGAGGCGGTGGATTCGCTGTTCGACAACTCGCGTAAGAGTAATGCCGTGAAGAACGAGAGCAACCGACCATTGAAGTCGTTGAGCGACTCGTTGAAGGGTAAGCAGGGACGCTTCCGTCAGAACTTGCTCGGTAAGCGTGTTGACTATTCGGCTCGTTCGGTTATTGTCGTAGGTCCTGAGTTGAAGATGCACGAGATGGGTATGCCGAAGGATATGGCAGCAGAGTTGTACAAGCCATTTATCATTCGCAAACTTATTGAGCGCGGTATCGTTAAGACTGTTAAGTCGGCAAAGAAGATTATCGATAGAAAGGACTCTGTAATATGGGGCATTTTGGAGAATGTCATCAAGGGACACCCTGTATTGATGAACCGTGCTCCAACCCTTCACCGTTTGGGTATTCAGGCGTTCCAGCCTAAACTTATCGAGGGTAAGGCAATGCAGTTGCACCCACTTTCGTGTACTGCGTTCAACGCTGACTTCGATGGTGACCAGATGGCGGTGCACTTGCCACTCGGCAATGCTGCAATCTTGGAGGCACAGCTCTTGATGCTCGGTTCGCACAATGTCTTGAACCCTGCAAATGGTGCGCCTATCACTGTACCTTCGCAGGATATGGTCCTTGGTCTTTACTACATCACCAAGGCTCGTCCGGGAGTTAAGGGTGAGGGCTTGGTATTCTACGGTCCGGAGGAGGCAATTATCGCTTACAACGAGGGTCGTGTAGATATTCACGCAACAGTTAAGTGCCGTGTTCGTGACCTCGATGAGAATGGTAATCCTATAACCGTGTTGAAGGAGACAACCGTTGGTCGTATCCTCGTAAATCAGGTTGTTCCGGAGGAGGTTGGATATGTAAACACCTTGCTTACAAAGAAGTCGCTCCGTGATATTATCTCGGTAGTGATGAAGAAGGCGGGTGCCGATAAGGTAGCGAAGTTCCTTGATGATATCAAGAATATGGGTTACCAGATGGCATTCAAGGGTGGTTTGTCGTTTAACCTCGAAGCGGTTATTATTCCGGAGTCGAAGGCAGCTCTCGTTCAGGAGGGATATGCAAAGGCTGATGCTGTTATCGATGATTATAACATGGGTCTTATCACCAACAACGAGCGTTATAATCAGATGATTGATATTTGGACAGGTGTAAACAACAAACTCACCAAGGAGGTTGTTGATACCTTGACCAAGAACGATGACGGATTTAACCCTGTATATATGATGTTGGATTCGGGTGCCCGTGGATCGCGTGAGCAGATTCGTCAGTTGTCGGGTATGCGTGGTCTGATGGCTAAACCGCAGAAGTCAGGTGTTGAGGGAGGTCAGCAGGTTATCGAAAACCCTATCTTGTCGAACTTTAAGGAGGGACTTTCGGTGTTGGAGTACTTTATCTCTACCCACGGTGCTCGTAAAGGTTTGGCGGATACCGCGTTGAAGACTGCCGATGCAGGTTACTTGACTCGTCGTTTGGTTGATGTTGCACAAGATGTTATCGTAAATGAGGAGGATTGTGGTACATTGCGTGGTTTGACAGCTACGGCTATCAAGCGTAACGATGATGTCGTACAGACCTTGTATGATCGCATCTTGGGTCGTACAGCATTGAACGATGTTATCCACCCTGTTACAGGCGAGGTTATCTGCAAGGCTGGTGATGAGATTACCGAGGCTATTGCCGAGGCTATCGAGAAGTCGCCAATCGAGTCTGTGGATATTCGTTCGGTACTCACTTGCGTATCGCGTCACGGTGTTTGTGCGAAGTGTTACGGTCGTAACCTCGCAACGGCTCGTCCGGTTCAGAAGGGTGAGGTTGTCGGTGTTATCGCAGCACAGTCTATCGGTGAGCCGGGTACACAGCTTACACTCCGTACCTTCCATGTCGGTGGTGTTGCGGGTGGCTCGACTGTTGAAACAAATGTTGTATCGAAGTATGAAGGTCGTCTCGAAATTGACGAGTTGCGTACCGTTAAGGGTAAGAACTCGCAAGGTGAGGCTATCAATATCGTAGTATCGCGTCAGTCGGAGTTGCGTATCGTAGATCCAAAGACTGATATTACACTCTATACTCACGCATTGCCATACGGCTCTATCGTATTCAAGAAGGATGGCGATATGATTGCCAAGGGCGATTTGATTTGCGAGTGGGATCCATACAACGCAGTAGTTGTTGCCGAGACCGATGGTAAGGTTGTTTACGACAATGTTATCGAGGGTGTTACATATCGCGAGGAGCGTGATGAACAGACCGGTTTGGCAGAGCGTGTAATCATTGAGTCGAAGGATCGTACCAAGAATCCGGCTATCAAGGTACTCGACAAGAATGGCGAGGAGGTTAAGTCGTACAACTTGCCTGTTAATGCCCATGTCGCAGTTAAGGATAATGCAAAGATTCATGTTGGCGATATCATCATCAAGATTCCGCGTGTTGTAGGTAAGAGTGGAGGCGATATCACGGGAGGTCTTCCACGAGTTACCGAGTTGTTTGAGGCTCGTAACCCATCGAATCCTGCAATCGTTTCGGAGATTGATGGTGAGGTAACATTCGGCAAGATTAAGCGTGGTAATCGTGAGATTGTCGTTACTGCAAAGGACGGTGAGGTTAAGCGTTACCTCGTGCCACTGTCGCGTCAGATTATCGTTCAGGAGAACGACTATGTTCGTGCAGGTATGGCGTTGTCGGACGGTGCTATCACTCCAAGCGATATTCTCCGCATCCTTGGACCTACCAAGGTTCAGGAGTACATCGTAAACGAGGTACAGGAGGTTTACCGTATGCAGGGTGTGAAGATCAACGACAAGCACTTCGAGGTTATTGTTCGTCAGATGATGAACAAGGTTCAGATTGAGGATCCGGGAGATTCTCGCTTCTTCGAGAATCAGATTGTCGATAAGTGGGAGTTTATGGATGTGAACGATGACTTGTACGATAAGGTTGTTGTAACCGATGCGGGCGATTCTGCAAATGTTCACCCTGGACAGATTATCTCGATGCGTAAGTTGCGCGATGAGAACTCATCGTTGAAGCGCCGCGATATGCGCTTGGTTGAGACTCGTCCAATCGTTTCGGCTACCTCGAATCAGGTACTCCAAGGTATCACCCGTGCAGCATTGCAGACTTCGAGCTTTATCTCGGCTGCATCGTTCCAGGAGACCACCAAGGTCTTGAACGAGGCTGCAATTCAGGCGAAGAGCGACCCATTGGCAAACTTGAAGGAGAATGTCATCTGTGGTCACCTTATCCCTGGTGGTACAGGTTTGCGCGAGTACGAGAATCTCGTTGTAGGCCTTAAATCGGACTTGGGGTTTATGATCTCTAACAATAAATAAATTCTTGTGATACGCCGCAAATTGCGGCGTATCGCTAAAAGCAAAGACCTTCGGGTTGTACGACTCAGTACTATCCCGAAGGTCTTTTTTTTGGCGACTCTCTTTTCAAAAAAGTCGCCAAGTAAAAGATAATTATTTTGTCTTATATGAGCAGCGATACTGACCTTTGGCAAGTTTCAGGATTTTACTCTTCAAAAGGTTGCGGCGCAATGGTGAGAGGTGGTCGGTGAAGACCTTACCCTCCAAGTGGTCGTACTCATGCTGAATAACTCGTGCGGGATAGCCCGAAAACTCCTCGTCATGCTCCACAAAGTTCTCATCGAGGTAGCGCATACGAATTGACACAGGGCGTACCACATCTTCGTGAATGCCCGGAATAGAGAGGCATCCCTCCTCAAAGTGAGATGTCTGCTCCGAACGCTCGTAAATCTCGGCATTTACAAAGACCTTGCGGAAATTTGCGAGTTCGGGATTCTCCTCTGCCCAAGGGGTGCAATCCACGATAAAGAGGCGGATATTCTTGCCAATCTGCGGTGCCGCCAAACCTACGCCACTCGCCTCACCGAGCGTAATCCACATATCCTCAACCAACTTCTTGAAGTCGGGATACGAAGCATCGATATTCTCGCTAACTTTACGCAATACCTGATTGCCATAAATTACAATAGGGTATATCATTGTAATATTTAATTCTTAATTCTCAATTCTCAATTATCTCGCAGAGTCCATGTACGACTGCAAGATTATCGTTGCTGCGACCTTATCAACCAACGCCTTATCGCGGCGAGCCATCTTGCCGATGCCACTTTCGCGAATTGTTCGTTGCGCCAACACCGAGGTAAATCGCTCGTCATACATAACGATCTCCTTATCGGGAAAATTGTGTCGCAAACGCCCAACCAACGGCTCAATATAGCGCATTGTTTCGCTCTTCTCGCCATTCATCTGCGAGGGCTTGCCCACGACTATTGTCGTTACATCCTCGCGTGCACAGTAGTCGGCAATGTACTTTTCGAGTTGCTTGGTTTCGACCGTTTCGAGCGCACCTGCAATAATCTGTAACGGGTCGCTCACAGCCAATCCTGTGCGCTTTACGCCATAATCTATTGCAAGTATTCGCCCCATTTTGCGGTCGCCCCGAAAGATTACTTCAACTTCTTGTACAACTCGCGGAATGAGGTCTCACGCTCAACCATTGCGTAGAGGTCAGCAATAGCCACACGCTCCTGCTGCATCGAATCGCGATGACGAACAGTTACGGTGTTGTCCTCCAAAGTCTGGTGGTCAACGGTTACGCAGAACGGAGTACCCACAGCGTCCTGACGGCGGTAACGCTTACCAATCGAATCCTTCTCATCGTACGCTACATTGAAGTCGAACTTCAACGTATCGATAATCTCACGAGCCTTCTCTGGAAGACCGTCCTTCTTAACGAGTGGCATAACGGCAACCTTTGTAGGAGCCAAGCATGCAGGAATACGCAATACCACGCGCTCCTCGCCATTCTCCAACTTCTCCTCGCAGTATGCAGCCGACATAATCTGCAAGAACATACGGTCCACACCAATCGAGGTCTCGACAACATAAGGAACATAGTTCTCACCACGCTCAGGGTCGAAGTACTGAATCTTCTTGCCCGAGTACTCCTGATGGCGACCGAGGTCGAAATCGGTACGCGAGTGAATACCCTCAACCTCCTTGAAGCCAAATGGGAAGTTATACTCGATATCGGTAGCGGCATTTGCGTAGTGTGCCAACTTGTCGTGGTCGTGGAAGCGGTAGTTCTCATCACCGAAGCCCAAAGCGCGGTGCCAAGCCATACGGGTATTCTTCCACTCGTTCCACCACTGCATCTCGGTACCCGGCTGCACGAAGAACTGCATCTCCATCTGCTCGAACTCACGCATACGGAAGATAAACTGACGAGCAACAATCTCGTTGCGGAACGCGTTACCAATCTGTGCAATACCGAATGGCAACTTCATACGACCTGTCTTCTGAACATTCAGATAGTTTACGAAGATACCCTGCGCAGTCTCTGGACGGAGATAGATTGTATTTGCTCCCTCGGCAGTCGAACCCATCTGTGTCGAGAACATAAGGTTGAACTGACGAACATCGGTCCAGTTGCGAGTTCCCGAAATAGGGCATACAATCTCGCAGTCGAGGATAATCTGCTTCAACTCGGCGAGGTCGTTGTTGTTCAAAGCCTCGGCAAAACGGGCGTGAACAGCATCGCGCTTTTCGGAAATATCCTTTACGCGAGGAGAGGTTGCACGGTACTGCTCCTCATCGAAAGCCTCACCAAAACGCTTGCGAGCCTTCTCGACCTCCTTCTCAATCTTCTCATCGAGTTTTGCGAGGTAGTCCTCGATAAGGACATCGGCACGATAACGCTTCTTTGAATCCTTGTTATCAATCAATGGGTCGTTGAAAGCAGCGACATGTCCCGAAGCCTCCCAAGTGCGTGGGTGCATAAAGATAGCGGCATCGATACCCACGATATTCTCGTGTAACTTTACCATCGAATCCCACCAATAACGCTTGATGTTATTCTTCAACTCAACGCCATTCTGACCGTAGTCATAAACTGCTCCCAGACCATCATAAATCTCGCTCGAAGGGAAGATAAAACCATACTCCTTGCAGTGCGCAATCAACTTCTTAAATAACTCTTCCTGTGTCATAGTATATTGTGTTTTGTATTTTTTGCTCTATCAACTCGCAAAGATACTAAAAAAGTGGCAGACTTTTAATTAAAAATTAAAAATTCGAAATTTGAGGACTAAAATTGTGCGGAAACAGCTATGATTAAACCTCTTCAAAGAGCTCTTCCAGCTTATCTATCTTGCGCCCATTGTAGTCGTAAAGATAGTCTCGACCACGATTTCGCACCTTGAATACGCCTCGCTGAACATCAAATTCCACATGCTCATACTGTACAGCAAGAACTTTGCGACCGAGGTTGTTTATTGCACCCATTTTACCGCACTTGGCAACCACAGCACGACCCTCATGAAATTCACTTGCCCACGAATAGATAAATCTTGTGATTGCTCTGCCGTCCTCATCGACAAAGCCATAACGACCTCCATGACATTGAAGTGTGATGCCCTTGTAGGAGGGCATTGCAGAGTAGGTTGCGGAGTCATCGTTAAGAATGAGTGAACTCCTCTTATCATCTTCCAAATAGTAGTCGTGGGAGTCAATAAACTCTAAAAGAGCCGAGATGTTATTGTTGGAGAATATCTCCCACTCTGAATACCAATATCGTAATGGTCGAGCAACTCCACTCTTGCAGATAACAATGTTGTGTGGGCGTAGGTTGTTGTGGCAGAAGCCGATAGCGTCAAGTCGAGCCTTCATCTTGCGAATAGCCTCTCGCAAATCGCTCGCCTTGAAATAATCCACCGCCTTGTCGAGCATCATTCCGTCAGGTATCTCCTGCAAGATTATATCGTGAAAGTGCTTGTTGCCGAGTGAATCCATCTCTACAAATTCATTGTAGAGTATCCTATGTGGAATAAGTGGTCCGATACTGCGCTCGCGAGCGATTGCCTCCAACTCCTCGATATGACAAATCGCCTCGCGTTTGAATGGGAGAAAAATCAAGTAGTGTCGCCCTTCCCATCGAATTTCACTCTCCATAGCGTAATGGGTATGAACAACGGCTTGCTCTTTGCAACGAAGAGGCTCCATTTGCCTCAACCGCTTGAAATGCTGTTCAGGGGCAAATAGAGCCTGCTTGAAATATGACATTGTAGGCGTCATGACCTATCGTGTTACTCTGCGAATGTCACGCCTTTGAGTTTATCCCACTCTCCACGGGTGAAATCAGGGAAGGCAACAGGCATTGAGTTATTCTCGATAGAGGCTGCCGACAACTCGCCAATACATGACCACTCCGCTGCATCGTACACATCTTGGTCAAGTGGCAAACCGTGACGCAAGCAGTAGATAAGACGAGAGTCCATAATGAAGTCCATACCTCCGTGTCCGCCAACCTTCTTTGCGTTTTCGAGCAACTTCTTCTGAATTGGGTGACGATACTTCTCGATAAGAGCATCGTATGCCTCTTGTGGAAGGAACTTGTGCGCGGAAAGGTCTTCGTGATTAGGCACTACTCCACTATCCTCCATTGAGTCGTGTTCGAGAAGAATACCCGGTGTAGGGTACTTATTAGCAAAACCCTTTGTTCCGGTTAGCTGATATTGACGACTATATGGGCGTGGAGTATAAACATTGTGCTGCAACTCGATAGTCTTACCCTTGTGGGTGCGGATAAGTGTCGAAGTGTGGTCGCCATTAGCAAACTCCTCTGTACCGAGAGAAGCCTTTGCAAGTTCCTTACCCTTCCATGAATCGGTATCCATAGAAACGAGGTGAGTCATACGGTCACCGCGGTGAATATTCAGCACATAGCAGATAGGACCAAGACCGTGAGTAGCGTAGACATCGCCGTTATGCTCTTGGTTGAACTTCAAACGCCAATTATCGTTGAATTTCGACCAAAACTTATCGAGGGCGTGGATATAACCACCCTCTACATGGATAATCTCGCCGAACAATCCTTGTTGTGCCATATTCAAAGTTGTGAGTTCGAAGTGGTCATACACGCAGTTTTCAAGCATCATACAGTGACGGCGTGTACGCTCCGAGGTATCAACCAACTGCCAACACTCTGCAACAGAGGTAGCCGCAGGAACTTCGATAGCGACATGCTTGCCCTGCTCCATTGCATATACAGCCATCGGAGTATGCGAAAGCCAATCGGTTGCGATATAGACGAGGTTAATATCCTCGCGCTGGCACAACTGCTTCCATGCATCTTCTCCAACATATTCATCTGCACGAGGCATTCCATACTTTGCAAGGCGAGCCTGTCCTTTGTCGATGTTCTCCTGATGAAGGTCGCAGATTGCAACAATCTTTACTCCTTCGATGAAAGACATACGCTTCAACGGACCTTTACCACGCTGACCAATGCCGATGATACCTACGCGCACGGTGTCGATAGGCTCCGCAGCAAAACCGAGCATTGAGGTCTGTCCCTCGACACGCTCAGGCTCGGCAAAGTGAATCATACCATTTTTGATGGTGTAAGGCTTGTCGTTTGCTCCGCAAAAGATGTAGCAGAGTGCCGATACAATAGTTGCAACGAATAGTACAACGAGTACAATAGTTCTTCTTTTCATTTTGAGTCTGTATTTATGGATTATTACTAACGCAAATTTAAGTATTAAATTCTGAAATACAAAGTTCTGGAAGAGAAATTACTTGCTAAATGAAGATATTTCACTACAAATTGTCGCTGCTTTTGAACGAGTAGCTTGCGCTATCACTGATGATGATGTGGTCGAGCAACTGAATGTCGAACAGCGAGGTAGCCTCTTTAACTCTCTGGGTGAGTGATATATCGGCGCTGCTTGGTGTAGCACTGCCCGAAGGGTGATTGTGAACAATAATGATGCGTGTTGAGAGCAATTCCAACGCTCTCTTTACAATAATGCGATGGTCAACAACGGTCGCCTGCACTCCTCCTTGGCTGATGCGACTGCGCTCGATAACGCGGTTGGAGTTGGTGAGGTATATTGCCCAGCACTCCTCGTGTTTCAAATCTTTGAGTAGCGGGCGCATCATATTGATAACATCCTCGCTCGATGTAATGCTCTCTTCAATAGCGTTTTTCTCTGCCGAACAACGGCGACCTATCTCCGATGCTACTTTAACGCGCTCTGCATATCTTGCTCCAAGACCGGCAACCATACGAAGACGCGAAGCGGGTATATTGGCAAGTGAAGCAAGTGAGCCGCACTCCTCCATTAACGCCTCCGCCAACGCTTTGTCCTCCAACAATATGGTGAGCAATTCGGTGTCGGTGAGCGATTCGTATCCTCTCAAAGCAATTTTTTCGCGAAGAGTCTGCATAGCGGATAGATTTTTATTTGCTCATTTTATCCAGTCGGTCGAGCATTCGTGCGCACTCTTCGTCACTCGGCTCGTGCGATACCGATTGTGCCGCGTTTTGCTCCGCCTCCTTCTTCGAAGAGCCGATGCCGTGACCAACCTCCAAGTTGTCAATCAATACCGTGCAACGGAATGAGCGCGTTCCGCCCGTACCCGTAGGCGTACCTTTTGTGCGGAAGAGTACGGTGTGGTGGTTCTTCTGTCCCCACTCGATAAGGCGACTCTTAAAGTCGGTTTCGGTCTCATCGACCTCTTCGAGTGAGAGATTTTTAGAGTATATCTGATTGATAAGCAATCGGTTTGCAAAGTTGTAACCTTGGTCAAGATATATTGCTCCCATCATCGCCTCGAATGCATCTCCGAAGATATGTTTCTGCGTTGCATTTATCGAGTGGCTGCAAATGATATATCTGTTCAGTCCGAGTTTGCAGGCTATGGCGTTGAGCGATTGGCGCGAAACCAACTTTGAGCGTAACTTGGTGAGTTTGCCCTCGTCATAGTCGGGGTACTCGATGAAGAGGTAGTCCGAAGTGACACTCTCGATTACGGCATCGCCCAAAAATTCGAGTCGTTCATTGTTGATGCTGTGACCTCCAATCTCCACCGAAGCGGATTTGTGAATTAAGGCCAACTTATAGAGTTCAATATTGTTCGGAATAAAGCCGAACATATCGTCAATGATTCGATAGTATAACTTGTCGCGTCCGAAATTACGGCGTATCGGACGAAGTATAAAGTCTAACATAATCTCACGATTAGATTTTGCGGAATACTACGGTGGAGTTGTGTCCTCCGAATCCGAAAGTGTTACTCATGGCGCACTTTACATCGCGCTTTTGAGCCTTTCCGAGTGTTAAATTGAGTTTTTCGTCAATCTGCGGATCGCGATTTTCGACATTTATTGTCGGAGGAACTATGCCCTTATGTATCGACATAATGCAGGCAAGTGCCTCAATTGCTGCGGTTGCACCAAGGAGGTGACCGGTCATTGATTTTGTAGATGAGATATTCATCTTGTAGGCGTGGTCGCCAAAGAGAGCCTGTATGGCTGTCAATTCGGCAATATCGCCCAATGGTGTCGATGTGCCGTGAGTATTGAGGTAGTCGATATCCTCTACGCTCAACTCTGCGTCATTCAACGCTTCACGCATCGAGATAATTGCACCCTTACCCTCTGGGTGTGGGGCGGTCATGTGGTAGGCATCGGCAGACATTCCGCCACCGACAACTTCACAATAAATCTTTGCACCTCGCGCTTTGGCATGTTCGTACTCCTCGAAAATCAACGCTCCTGCTCCCTCGGCAATTACAAAGCCATCACGACTTTCGTCAAATGGGCGAGAGGCGTGTTGAGGATCATCATTACGAGTTGAGAGTGCATGCATCGAAGAGAAACCTCCAACAGCATCGATGGTGATAGGTGCCTCCGAGCCACCTGTGACGATGACATCTGCCTTACCCCAACGAATGAGGTTCAGAGCATCAATCATTGCGTGATTTGATGAGGCGCAAGCCGATGTAACACTGTAATTAGGACCCATCAGACCATACTTGATAGAGATGTGCCCGGCAGCGATATCGGTGATAAGGTGGGGTACAAAGAATGGGCTGAATCGAGGGATACCATCTCCCTCGGCCCAGCCCATAACTTCATCATGGAAAGATTGGATACCTCCGATACCAGAACTCCAAACTACACCTGCACGCTCTTTATTGAGCGTTTCGAGGTCGAAGTTGGCATCTTCCATCGCTTCGGTCGCCGCGATGAGGGCAAATTGACAAAAACGGTCGTATTTGCGAGCCTCCTTGCGGTCGAAGTATTTGCTCCAATCGTAATTCTTAACCTCACACGCGATGCGCGATTTGAAATTCGTGGCATCAAAGAGAGTTATCTCGGCTGCACCTGAAACGCCATTTTCGAGATTTGAAAAGTACTCTTCAATGTTATTTCCTATCGGATTGATAGTGCCTATTCCCGTAACAACAACTCTTCTAGCCTCTTTCATGCACAAAGTGTGTTTGGTTGAAAAATCAAAGTCTGTGTGTTGTAAGACTATTTGTGCTCCTCGATGTAGCTGATAACATCACCTACGGTCTGGAACTTCTCGGCAGCCTCGTCCTCTACCTGAACGCCAAATGCCTTCTCGAACTCCATAACGAGCTCAACAGTGTCCAACGAGTCAGCGCCGAGGTCGCCTGTGAATGTAGCCTCCGGAGTAACCTCCGACTCCTTAACGCCCAACTTGTCAACGATAATCTTAACAACTTTTTCTTGAATCTCTGACATAACTTTCAGTTTTTAATTTAACAATAGTTTAGTTGTGTATAAAATTCTTCTCTCAATTTCTCGTTCAAAAAATGCATCTGCGTATTGTTTAGAGCGAGAAATCTCCTCAAAACGCTCCAATTTACTCAAACGCAACGGTGCAAATGTAACACTTTTTTATTATCTTTGGCATAAATTTACAAAGAATTTATGAACAATTCGCAAAATTGATTTTGTAAACAATTAAAAACCAGATACATATATGAAGCTGTTACTTATCTCAAACTCCACGAATGCCGGAGAGGCATATTTGAAGTATCCGATTGCTCATATTGGAGCACATTTACAGGGTATAAGCGAAGTAGTCTTCGTGCCTTATGCTGCTGTAACCTTCTCGTATGACGAGTACGAGCGCAAGGTGCAGGAGCGTTTTGATGAAATAGGTGTCAAAGTTCGTTCCATTCATCGCGAGAAGAGTCCTCGCAAGGCTATTTTGGCGGCGCAGGCAATCTGTGTGGGTGGAGGAAATACCTTTGCCCTTACAAAGAAGATGCAGGAGCAGGGCTTGATGACTGCCATTCTGAAACGAGTAAAGGAGGGTGTGCCGTATGTAGGTTGGTCGGCAGGTAGCAATGTCTGCTGTCCTACAATCTGCACCACTAACGATATGCCTATCGTAGAGCCGCAGTCGTTTAAGGCTATCGGAGCAGTAAAGTTCCAAATCAACCCGCACTATCTCGATGCAAATCCTGAGGGACACGCCGGCGAGACTCGCGAGCAGCGTATCGAGGAGTATATCGAGGCTAATCCTCGCCGCTATGTCGTAGGTTTGCGTGAGGGTTGTATGCTTCGCTATATTGACGGTAAGTTGGAGTTGATAGGCTCTCGCCCGATGCGTATATTTAAGAAGGGTGTCGGGGCATACGAGGTAAATGCCGGAGATGACCTATCTTTCTTGTTGTAAATCTATTGTGTATGACAAAGCAAGAATCGTTGCAGTTGTTCGAAGAGCGCAAGGTCAGAACTGCGTGGGATAGCGAACAGGAGAAGTGGTACTTTTCGATAGTAGATGTCGTGGCGGTACTGACCGATAGTGCAGATTATCAATCAGCACGAAATTATTGGAAAGTGCTTAAAAACCGTTTGGTGGCAGAGGGAAATGAAACGGTTACAAATTGTAACCAGTTCAAAATGCGTGCTGCTGATGGCAAGATGCGAAAAACCGATGTGGCTGACACAGAGCAGTTATTCCGTTTGATTCAGTCGATACCATCACCAAAAGCCGAGCCGTTTAAGTTGTGGATAGCCCATGTGGCGAGCGCACGACTTGAACAGATGCAAGACCCTGAATTGTCTATTGAGCAAGCAATGACCGATTATAGGCGTTTGGGCTATTCGGAGGCGTGGATTAACCAACGCCTTAAAAGCATAGAAGTACGCAAGGAACTTACCGATGAGTGGAAACGAACAGGCGTAGAGGAGGGTGTACAGTATGCAACGCTGACCGACATAATAACCCATGCGTGGAGTGGCTTACACACCAAAGAGTACAAGGCATTGAAAGGTCTGCACAAAGAGAGTTTGCGCGATAATATGACCAATGTGGAGTTGGCGCTGAATATCCTTGCTGAAGCCTCAACATCAGAACTCTCAAAGCAGAAAAACCCACAGGGATTTCAGCAAAATAAGAGAATTGCTCGTGAGGGAGGGAGTGTGGCAAAGGCTGCACGAGTGCAACTTGAACGCCAACTTGGTCGCAGTGTTATTTCGTCAGCAAAGGCAAGCGACTTCTTGCCCACTCCAAATGAAGATTTAGAAACAAAATAATAAAAAAGCTAATGGCTAATAGCCAATGGCTAACGGCTAATATGATGACCGAAAAGCAGCAGCGAGGAGCATTAGGCGAGCAGGCGGCGGTAGATTACCTTCGTCAACAGGGTTTTATGATTGTCGAGCGCAACTATCGCATTGGCAGGAGCGAGGTCGATATCATTGCTACCCGTCACGATGAACTTCATTTTGTGGAGGTTAAAACCCGTAAATATGGTTCGATGACCGCGCCTGAGGAGGCGCTGACCGAGCAGAAGTTGCGCGCTATGCGCCGTGCTGCTTCGGCATATATGGCACAACATCGCTCGATGCTTGAACCATGCTTTTCGTTGATTGCCGTTGAGATGATTGGCGAGCGTGTAGAGTCGTTGAGATTTATAGAAGATGCAATGCAATATAATTGGTAAACTACTTGCAAAATGATGCTACTTTATAACTTTTGTATAGCGGTTTATGCGATGCTTATACGCCTTGTTTCTCCCTTTAACGAGAAAGCTAGGTTGTGGTGCGAAGGGCGCAAGGGACTGATAGAGCGAATGCGTAATACGCTCGCAGGAGCGAATAATATAGTGTGGATTCACTCCTCCTCGCTTGGCGAATTTGAGCAGGGGCGACCGATTGTCGATTATATCAGGGCGAACTATCCTGACCGTAAAATTCTGCTGACATTCTTCTCGCCTTCGGGGTATGAGATGCGCAAGAACTACCCGAATGCCGACTATGTATTCTATATCCCTGCCGATACTCGGTGCGAGGTGCGACAATTTCTCGATATTGTAAATCCCGAAGTTGCGATTTTCGTAAAGAATGAGTTCTGGCTCAATATGCTTGCGGAGCTACGCAGGCGTAATATCCGCACATTTCTTGCATCGGCAATCTTTCGCCGTAATTCGATATTTTTCAATCCGTTTGGAGGAATTTGGCGAGAGGCATTGCGCTCGTTCGATGTGCTCTTTGTGCAGGATCAAGGCTCGAAGGAGTTGCTTGCCGGAATAGGGGTGGAGCGCGTTGTTGTGGCTGGCGATACTCGCTTCGACCGCGTATCCGCCATTGCCGATAGTGCCGAAAAGGTGGAGGTTATAGAGCAGTTCAAGGGAGATAAACGGCTCTTTGTTGCAGGCTCAACTTGGGGCGCGGACGAGGATATTATTTTGCCATTGATTAAGGCTAATCCCGATATAAAATTTGTTATCGCTCCGCACGAGATGGAGGAGTCGCGTATAGAGCGCATTATGCGTGAAACAAAGGCGGTGCGATATACTCAATGCGAGGGTGTCGATTTGGTTGATAAACAGGTCTTTATACTCGATACTATCGGATTGCTTTCACGCGTCTATGGCTCGGCTGAATGGGCATATATCGGAGGTGGCTTTGGTGCAGGAATTCACAGTACTTTGGAGGCGGTGGTCTATGGTATTCCGGTCGCCTTTGGTACGAAATATCACAAATTTCAGGAGGCCCGCGATTTAATTGCTTTGGGTGTAGGTCGCTCGGTCAAGAATGAAAAGGAGTTGCAGGCGTGGTTTAGCGAGTTGAAGAGCGATGCCGACTATCTCGCACGATTATCAGCCATTGCCAAACTCTATGTCGGTCAGCATCGTGGAGCAACCGAGAAGATTGTTAGTGCTATTTTTGGTCGCAATAGCACCCTTTAATTCTTAATTTTTAATTTCTAATTAAAAGTTTTCCGTTTTACGCTTTACGCTTTCCGTTTGTTTTACTATCTTTGCCCCGATTATGAAGAAGATAAGAAACTTTTGTATTATAGCCCATATCGACCACGGTAAATCCACCTTGGCGGACCGTTTGTTGGAGGCTACCAACACACTCAATCAGCGAGAGATGCAGTCGCAGGTGTTGGACGATATGGATCTCGAACGCGAGAAGGGTATTACGATTAAGTCACACGCCATTCAGATGAACTATGTGGCGCGTGACGGCGAGAAATATACGCTCAACCTTATTGATACCCCCGGACATGTCGATTTCTCGTATGAGGTGTCGCGTGCTATCGCTTCGTGCGAGGGCGCATTGTTGGTTGTAGATGCTACGCAGGGTATTCAGGCGCAGACAATCTCGAACCTCTACCTCGCATTCGGCAACGACCTCGAAATTATCCCTGTGCTGAACAAAATCGATATGCCTTCGGCGATGATTGACGAGGTGAAGGACCAGATTGTCGATCTGCTCGGTTGCGACCACGATGATATTCTCTGCGCTTCGGGTAAGACGGGCGAGGGCGTTGAGGAGGTGTTGGAGGCGATTGTAAGTCGCGTTCCTGCTCCTAAGGGCGATGAGAATGCGCCATTGCAGGCGTTGATTTTCGACTCGGTGTTCAACCCGTTCCGAGGCATTATCGCCTACTTCCGTATCTTCAACGGCTCAATCAAGAAGGGTGAACATGTCAAGTTCTTCAATACGGGCGAAGAGTACGATGCCGATGAGATAGGTGTTTTGAAGTTGAAGATGCAGCCTTGTACCGAGTTGAAGGCGGGCAATGTGGGATATATCTGTTCGGGTATCAAGGACTCGAAAGATGTGAAGGTGGGCGATACGATTACTTCGGTTGCAAAACCTTGTACGGAGGCTATTGCAGGCTTTGAGGATGTTAAGCCGATGGTCTTTGCGGGTGTCTATCCCGTTGAGGCTGACCAATACGAGGATTTGCGTGCATCGCTCGAAAAGTTACAACTGAATGACGCTTCGCTGACCTTCGAGCCAGAGAGTTCGTTGGCACTCGGCTTCGGTTTCCGTTGCGGATTCCTCGGATTGTTGCACATGGAGATTATTCAGGAGCGACTCTATCGCGAGTTCGATATGGATGTTATCACCACCGTACCGAATGTGTCGTACAAGATTACGACCACCATGGGCGATGTTGTCGAGGTGCATAACCCATCGGGTTTGCCGGAGGTTACAAAGATTGCAAAGATTGAGGAGCCGTATATCCTTGCGCAAATCATTACCAAGGCGGATTTCCTTGGTCCGGTGATGAAACTCTGCATCGACAAGCGAGGAGTGCTGAAAAATCAGACCTACATCACACAAGACCGTGTTGAGGTCAATTTTGAGATGCCGTTGTCGGAGATCGTCTTCGACTTCTACGATAAGCTCAAGAGCATATCTAAGGGCTACGCCTCGTTCGACTACCATCGCACGGGCTACCAGATAAGTAAACTTGCGAAGCTCGACATCCTGCTTAATGGCGAGGCTGTCGATGCGTTGTCGTCGCTAATATATGCCGACCATGCCTATGACTTCGGTCGTAAGATGTGCGAGAAGCTTAAGGAGCTTATCCCACGCCAGCAGTTCGACATTGCCATTCAGGCGGCTATCGGTGCTAAGATTATAGCTCGAGAGACAGTAAAGGCTGTGCGTAAGGATGTTACGGCGAAGTGTTACGGTGGTGATATCTCACGTAAGCGTAAGCTGCTCGAGAAGCAGAAGGCAGGTAAGAAACGTATGCGCCAAGTCGGAGGCCAAGCGGTC
>JAZQHQ010000059.1:0-4526 GCA_045540675.1 Alistipes sp.
TATACTCCAAATGCGAAGTTGTTCGTTATCAACAGCGTTGCAAAGTTGCAGGAATTCAAGAGTGCTATTGAGAGTGCAGAGGGCTTGGCATCTGATGCTATCATCACCGAGGATATCGATATGTCCGAGGTTGCGGATTGGGAACCAATCAATGGTGAGAACTATGTAAACACCCTCATCGGTAATGGTTATGCTATCAAGGGCTTGAAAGCTCCATTGTTCGCTGCCACTTCGGCTTCGTTCAAGGGCGTTCACCTCGAAGGTGTAAACATCACTTCGGGTGCAATGGCACAGTGTGGCGCATTGGTAGGTAACCTTACGGCTACCGACACCATTTCTCCAAAGGTTGAGAACTGCTCGGTTAGCGGTACTATCATCATAGAGGCAACTGCCGAGGAGGTACACTACGTTCGTCACGGAGGTTTGGTAGGTTGCTCGAATGGTGCAGCATTCGATGGTTGCGTAAACAACGCAAACATCACCTGTACGAAGCCATTCCTTTCGGGTAAGTACGATGTAAGTTTGGGCGGTATTGTAGGTTGGTTGTGTGAGTTCGTAAAGAGTGATGCGTCTCTTGTATATGGCACATTGAACAACTGTACCAACAACGGTAAAATCAGCATGGAGAATAATACCTCGACCACTGCTACCCTCTACATCGGAGGTATGTGCGGTAGCTCGAAGGATGCTAACGAGGGGGTATCGTTGAACAACAACACCAACAATGGCGAGGTTTCGGTATTGGCAAACTGTGGCTCAATCCGTTTGGCTGGTATCTCGGGCTTTGTACACGGCCCAGCAAAGGAGTCGCACGAGACTTGTAATAAGTCGGTCAACAACGGAACTATTACCGTGAAGGCTGGCACAACTTCTAGTGGCGAGAACTACATCGGTGGTATCGCTGGTAACTCGAAAGACTTCTCTTACACCTACTGCCACAACTACGGAACTATTACCCTCGAAGAGGGCTCGAATCTCTACGCAATAGAGGTTGGCGGTATTGTTGCTCGTTCGTTGTCGGATGGCGACGCACAGAATACACACCTTCTGCACTATTGTACAAACAACGCTCCTCTCAATGTCGGTTCAAGCTCGACAACCCAGAGTGGTACTGCTGTTTTCCGTATCGGAGGTATCACAGCCTACACTCATGGTGATATCCGCTACTGTACAAACAATAAGAAGGGTGTTATCACCGTATCTGGAAATCGCAACACTAATGGTAAGCATGGAAATGGTACCTCTCCTCGCGAGGGTTCATATTGTGTTGCCGGTGTTTGTGGTTACAAGACCGTTGATACTATGTCAGACTGTACAAACCACGGAGATATCATCATGTCGGGAACTACAACCGAGAAAACAACGACCATTTCGGAGGTCAAGGTTGCAGGTATTGTATGCTACACCTCGAAGGATGGTGCGAATTTCGTGAGCGACGGCACAATCAAGCTTACAGGTACTTTCGGCTGTGAAATGCTGGTTGCGGGTTCAATAGGTTTCCACTACAACACTATAAGTGGAGAGGAAAAGAGTAGCACCAATATTGAGATTAGTGGCAATTGTAGCAAGGGTCTCGTTGTTGGTGGTGTAGTAGGTCAGACCTATGTAAAGGTTGAAGACCTTGAATACAATGGTTCTATCAACATCACCAAGGATGCTGTTATAGGAACAACCTGTTACATTGGTGGTGGCGTAGGTAAGCTTATGACATCGTTGAAAGACGGCACTACTGGCTACTCTTCTCCAAGCGGAGTATATTGCAAGGATGTTACAAACAACGGTTCTATTACCGTAAATGGCACTATCAACTGTGCCCCTAATATTGGCGGTTGTGTTGGCTATGCAATGGTAGGTAGAGAGGGTGCAACATATTACGCATTGAGCAATCTTACCAATAACGCAGCAATTACTCTCGGTGCTAACGGAAATGTTCCGAGCAACAACTTGTATATTGCGGGCTGTGTTGGACATGCAGAGGGAACTGTTACTACTGCAACAAACTCGGGCGCAATCACTGTTAGTGGCTCGAACACAGGTGGTAACTCTTATATTGCAGGTTGCGTTGCTGATGCAGGAACAGCTTACACCCTTTCGGGCCTAACAAATGAGGCTGCTATCCTCTGCGATGGAGCAGTGAAGAGTGCTCGTATGGGTGGTGTTGGTGGTTATGTCGGCATTATCGAGAACTCCTTCAATACAGGTAGTGTTACCTTTACTGGTAGCGCAACTTCCGATTCTCACTGCTACGGTATCTCTTACTATAGTACAACAATGAAGGGCTGTGTAAACGGTTCGGAAACCGACCCAGAGAAGGGTAAACTCGAATACAACTCGCAGAGTGGTAAGGCTGTTTACTTGGGAGGTCTTGCTCGTCAGTGTATAACCAGGGTTGAAAATTGCACCAACTATGGTAATATGTATTTGAACAATGCCTCGGGTGGTACTGTATATATAGGAGGTCTGATCGCCACAGGTGTTGATGGCGAAGAATATGTATCGGAGCGTGAGGGTTGCCACAACTATGGTAACATCTATATAAATGCAGATATCTCTCCTACGACCAACCACAACTGTTTCATTGGAGGTTTTACATATCGTAACAACAATGCGTACTCGTTCAAGGATTGCCACAATCACGGCGACATCATCTTGAAGGAGGGCATTGCTGTCGGTAACTCTATCCGTATGGGTGGTTGCATCGGTACTATGGAGACCAATAGAAATGTAACTTTTGATGGCTGCTCAAATAGCGGTGATATCATTGTTCCAAGCTCTGTTACCTGTGGTAACACTACTGCAAGCACAACTGGTTATATCCGTGTAGGTGGAATCGTAGGTAACCAGAGTTCAGGTACTATCACTGTTAAGAACACCATCAAGAATAGCGGTACAATCAATGTGGCAGGAGAGAGCAAGCATAACCAAAGTCTCGCTATTGGAGGTGTATTTGGTTATACAAAGACTGCTTTCACCGCAGATTCCGAGGCTGTACTCATCAACGAAGGCGAGGTTCTTTGTGGTGCAAAAGCAAAGAAGGGCTTGCGTGTTGGTGGTGTAATCGGTGCGGCAGATAATACTCACCCTGCAACCGTTTCGTACATTAACACCGGAAATGTCACTTGTACAGGTACTTTCGAAGGTGTTAGTGATGGTGCTTATATTGGTGGAGTATTCGGAAATACTGCTGCAAGCCAGGCTAACGCACAGTGCTTCTGTAGTATTAAGGCTACCGAGAACTACTATACAGGTATTGGCTGGATTACAGGTAGTGCTCGTAGCAATAGTGTCAAAGCAACTAACTGTAAGGTAGGTGGTAAGGTGTTGGTTTACGATGAACAATTGGAAGACTACAATGAAAAGTCAATTGCGGATAAGTACTATAACTATATCTATGGTTCAGGAACAGATACCGACTGGACAGGTACAGAAAACTATGATGGTTGTGCCCCTTTGAATTCGGCAGAAGAGATTGTAGTTCCAACTACTACCGTTCCAGGGGATACAACAACCGAAGGTAGCGAGGTTACAGAATAGTATTGTTTAACAGTTAAAATTTCAGACAATTATGAAAAAGAATATAATGTTGAGCTATACTGCTCCCGAGGTTGAAGTATTTGAGGTTGTAGCCGAGCGCGGCTACGGCGATAGCGCACTCCTTCCGGGCTTCGGAAGCGAAGGTGATGATTTTGTAATCTATTAGAATAGATAGGTTTTTGTAAAGAGATGGTGTCCGGGTTTTCGGACACCATCTCTTGTTTTGCGAACTCCGACCATAGGAAGGTCGCGGCGTTGGGTGATTTCGTTGCACTGCGCTATATCGAAGCCGTGCAAACATAAGTAAAAGCAAGTCCGCGGGGAAGGTTCTCTTTTATCAGATTGTCAATACTACTCCTCTAATCGAATGATATTTGCTCCGATGGCGTTCAGGCGACCTTCGATATCGCGGTAGCCTCGGTCAATCTGGTCGATATTCTGAATTGTACTTACGCCCTCGGCACTCATCGCCGCAATCAGCAATGCCACACCTGCACGAATATCAGGCGAGGACATCTTTGCCGCACGAAGTTGGTGCTGGTGGTCCTGACCTATTACGGCTGCGCGGTGAGGATCGCAAAGGATAATCTGCGCACCCATATCTATCAACTTATCCACGAAGAACAAGCGGCTCTCGAACATCTTCTGATGAATCAGCACCGTACCCTTTGCCTGTGTCGCCACAACGAGGAAAATCGACAACAAGTCGGGCGTCAAACCGGGCCATGGCGCATCAGCAATAGTCATAATCGAGCCATCGATAAAGCTCTCAATGCGGTAGTGGTCTTGTTGTGGAATATAGAGGTCATCACCTCGGCGCTCCATCGCAATACCCAGACGGGCAAACTGTGCAGGGATAATGCCGAGATTCTCGAACGAAACACCCTTGATGGTAAGTTCCGAACGGTTCATCGCCGCCATACCGATAAAGCTACCCACCTCAATCATATCGGGCAACATCGTGTGCGTAGTGCCTCCGAGCGACTCCACAC
>JAZQHQ010000060.1:0-11662 GCA_045540675.1 Alistipes sp.
AAAAGTCGTCTTGATTTTGTGGGAGTTGACGGATTGGCTACTGCGCTCGCTGATGCTCGCTCCGCTTAACGCCTTTCCGTCCCGCTCGCCGCGGGGGCCCTTACAAGAACTGCACTACGCAAGAAGTTGATAAATCAACCCTTTTATTTTCGCTACTACGCCCCACAAACAAGTTTGCGTGCGTAGTATCAAAAACAAAAAAGATGTCTTTCGACATCTTCTTGCTTCGTTTGTTCTTGTGGGAGTTGACGGATTCGAACCGCCGACCCTCTGCTTGTAAGGCAGATGCTCTAAACCAGCTGAGCTAAACTCCCTTGCGAAAAGCGAGTGCAAAGGTAGTCAAAATTTTCTTACCCGCAAATTTTCGCCTTACTTTTATAGAAAATAAGAGTTATTTCTTGTTAAAAGCATTCATTGTGCGGTCAAGACCGACCGAGATATATGAGAGTATCGCATCGCTAAATACCTTCAAACGCTCGTCCATCTTCTCGCGCTCTTCGGCACTCCATTCGCCCAAGACATAATCGACCTGATGACCTCGCGAGAAGTCGCCGCCAATGCCGAAGCGCATGCGTGCATAATCCTCGCCACCAAGCAACTCGGTGATATTTTTGAGCCCGTTGTGTCCTCCTGCGCTGCCCTTTTTTCGCATACGCAACTCGCCAAATGGCAGGGCAATATCATCAACTACAACAAGGAGTTGAGCCTTGTCGATTTTCAACTCCGTAAGCCAATATCGCACAGCCTTACCCGACAAGTTCATATAAGTCGAAGGTTTCAGGAGGGTTACGATATGACCACGATGACGGAACTCTGCCACCGAGCCGTAGCGACCGGAAATAAAAGAGGTGTTGGTCTCGGCAGCAAGCCGATCCAACACCTTGAAACCTATGTTGTGGCGAGTCTCGGCATACTCTGCGCCGATATTACCCAAACCGACAACAAGATACTTCATAGTTCTCTATTATTGCTGGTTAGCGCCCGCACGCGAAGCACGAGTTACACGAACAGCACATACAGCCTGAGTTGCTGGCGAGAGGAACTGCAAGCCCTCGAATTGGAGGTCGCCAACGAAAATGGTCTGACCAACCTTCAAAGGAGTAACATCAACGAGCAACTCGTCTGGGAGATTCTCCATCAAACCGCTAACAACCAACTTACGAGCCGAGAGAGCCAACTTACCGCCGACCTTTACACCCTCAGCGTTACCTGTGAGGCGTACAGGAAGAGCGATAGCAACAGGCTTGCCATCAACTACACGGTAGAAATCAACATGGAGGACCTGCTCACGGATTGGGTGGAACTGGGTCTCACGCATAACTGCCTTCTCAATCTTGCCGTTGAAATCCAACTCTACGATAAACGAGCTTGGAGTGTAGATCAAAGCGCGGAGATCCTTCTCGTTTACAACGAAAGTTACATTCTCACCTGCGCCATAGAGGTTGCAAGGAACCAAACCCTCGCGGCGTGCAGCCTTGGCTGCCTTCTTACCGAACTCTGTACGGAGTTCAGCCTTCAAAGTTAAAGTCTTCATAATTGTTTAATTTTTAATATGTTACCTTGGGCGGCACTCAGCATTTATCCGTAATAAATACCCCATAACCGCTTGCATTTTGTTACAAATTCGGGCGCAAAGATAATAATAACTTATTATTTTGCAAAACTTTTACGCCATTGAGCGCATTTTATTCCATAGGGAATACGCGAACCTCGCATACTCCTTCGAGCGACTTGACCAAAGCCTCAATATCGGTTTTCTCCTCAACTTGTCCGTAGTGGTACGGATAGAATAGGGTAGGATTGATGCTCTTAACCACTCGCGCAGCCTGCTCTATTGTCATTGTATATGGCTGATTGACAGGTAAGAACGCAATGTCAATGCCTTGTAGCGACAACACATCCTCGTTATCCTCCGTGTCGCCTGCAACATAGATTGTAGTACCTCCCAAGGTGAGGATATAACCGCAATCTTCACGGCTTTTCGGGTGAAAATCGGTATGTCCTTCGCTGATGTTGTAGGCTGGAACTGCGCGTACCGACAATCCCTCAAAAGGCTCGGCAACGCTTCCCGGCAACATTGTTGTACAATCGTGTTCAAATGCCTCGGCAGAGGTCTTGTCGCACAAAACGGCACACCTCTCACCCGCAATCTTCTCTACCGTAGCCATCTCGAAGTGGTCGTAGTGCGAGTGGGTGATGAGAATTGCATCTGCCTTGGGCAATTTCTCACATGCGAACTCTCCTACGGGGTCTATGTAGATGTGTTTGCCGTTATGCTCAATGGCGAATGATGCGTGAGCGAAGAAGGTAAATACTATCTCCGAGCCATCTTTGGCTGTTACCTTGTCCTGCGGATAGGCAGGGGCTTTCTTGCCGCAACCGAAAAGCGATAAAAGTCCCATAATCAAAAGTAGTTTTTTCATTGTTAAATCGACATCAACGAGGTTACCGGTGCAATCTTTTCTAAACGTTCTTTACCTTTTATCTCCTCAATCTCTACAAGGAATACGAACTCTTTGACCTTCACACTGTAAGGCTTGTTGTCGCGATATATGGTGAGCTTTTCGAGCGACTCGGCAACACCGAGAGCCGTACCACCTGTTGCGAGTACATCGTCAAGTACCGTAACATAGAAAGTATCGCCCTCCGGAACGCCCGCAGCGATATCGCTCAAACGATAATACAACTTGTCGAAGCCGTACTCCTTCTCGATGCAAACTTCGATTAAATCGCCATCGTTGAATGGCAGTTTGCCACTCTTTCGCATCGGGATAATGTTTTCGACAATACCCTCCTCCGACAAGAGAGGTGCAGTGAAGAGAAATGCGCGAGCCTCAGGTGCAGCAACATTTGGAGCTGTGGTCGCCTTTTTCAGCGCCTCAACAACCTCGCGGAACGCCTTTTTCGACTGTAAGAAAGGTATAATATCAATAAAATTGATACCCTCCTTTGGGAAATTCTTGTAAAATTTTAGTGTCTCAATCATACTATTGTGTATCTTGTCACCCACAAAGATAGTACAAAAGAATTAAAAATTAAAGGTTCAGAATTAAAAATTACTCAAAAATGTATGCTATCTCGAAAAAAGTTCTTACCTTTGCGGGCTATTTATTAACTAATTAAACATTTTTACGATTATGCCAAAGATGAAAACAAATGCCGCTGCAAAGAAGCGTTTTTCTTTCACCGGCACAGGTAAGATTAAGCGTAAGCACGCTTATCACAGTCACATCCTGACCAAAAAGACTACCAAACAGAAGCGTAACCTCTGCCACACCGGAGTTGTTTCGAGCGTGGACGAGCCAAAGCTTTTGAAATTGTTGGTTAAATAATTTTAATCACAGTTTCGTAACAATTAACAATTTTTTATTAACCGAGGTGAAACAGCCCCAAAGAGTGCGAGAGAATCGTGCCGCTGTTAATCTCATCAAAAACTTTTAACTATGCCACGTTCAGTAAATGCTGTCGCATCACGCGCAAGAAGAAAAAAGGTTTTGAAGCTTGCCAAAGGTAACTTTGGTTCAAGGGGAAATGTTTGGACAGTAGCAAAAAATACTGTCGAGAAGGGTTTGCAGTATGCTTACGCACACCGCCGACTCAAAAAGCGTACATTCCGTTCGTTGTGGATTACTCGTATCAACGCAGCAGTTCGCGCTTACGGTATGACCTATTCAGAATTTATTGGTAAGGTTAATGCCAAGGGTATCGCTCTCAACCGCAAGGTTATGGCTGACTTGGCAATGAACGAGCCAAAAGCATTCGAGGCAATCGTAAAAGCAGTTAAATAGTAGTTGCACTAGTTGCACTTTGTGAGGTCACGGTTCATTGAGCTGTGACCTTCTTTTTTGTAGGGCATTGCTTACTATTTAACTGCTTACATATTTACATTCCCTCCAAACCTCCCTTTGGAAAAGGGAGGTTTGTCGCTTCGCTCCATTAAAATAGCCTCTTGACTCAATTCAAGAGTGTGAGCCGTTACCATTGTGTAGCGGCTTTTAAGAAAAACTTTCCGCGCACCCCATTAAGCGAACGCAGTGAGCGCCCCTATTAAGGGCGGAACGCCCGCCCCTAGCAACCCCCAGAATCGCTTGCGCCTTGACCACGATAAATTTTTTACAAAAAATGGACATATTTATTTGCATTAACCGAAAAAATAACTAAATTTGCAATAGGAAAGATGAGATTTTGAACTCTATTCAATTATTAAATAGTCTTAAACACTTAAAAATTAAACGCGTATGAAAAAGATTTTTCTCGTTTTGGCAGCTATGTTTTGCATAGCAACTGTTTCGGCTCAACAGAAATGGTCTATTGGTGCCCGTGTAGGTAGCGGTTTTCAAGCTGATGCAGAGTGGTTCTATTCTGGTGACAAGTATGTTGAGGGTCGTTTTGGTATGGGTTGGTTGTCGGGTGCTCTTACTGCTGATTTTACAGCGCTCCACAACTGGAATTGTTGCAGTTGGGACTGGACTCCATCGGTAGGTAAGTGGTATCTCGATGCTGGAGCTGGTGTAAATGTTGGTGGTCGCCCATTCTATGGCGTTAGTTATGTCTATTTGGGAGTAGCTGGACAAGTTAAGTTTGGTATCAAGTTCAATAAGGTACCTATCCGTCTTGCTCTTGACTATACTCCTGTATTGGGTGTAGAATTAGTTTCATATCAAGGCTATTCAGCAGCAGGTTTCTATGGTCGTGGTTTGGCTAACCTCGCTCTTTCGGCAACTTACTGCTTCTAATCAGCCAAGCGCAAAAAGTAAATCGTGGGTACTGTGAAAGTATCCACGATTTTTTTTATTTTTCTATTCCGCTATCCTCTCGGTTTCGGCTTCTCGATGCGGAGCTTCTGTCCGGGGCGGATAACGGTTGATTTCAGTCTGTTCCATTTCATCAACTCCTTGACCGTGCAACGATTGCGTTTGGCGATAAGTCCGAGATTGTCGCCACTGCGGACTGTGTAGATGTAGCCTACACCCTCGGCGCGTTTCTTCTCCAAGTTGGCAGGATTCAGGTACTCCTTCAAGTAGAGCGAATCTTTGCTGTATATCTCCTTCTCATTCTGCACAAACTCGCTGGTGTAGCGCATTGGCAGACGCAACGAATAAGCCTTTTTGTTGGCAGGTACAATATCCAATTTGTATTGCGGGTTCAAATCGCGCAGTGTTTCAATTGGAATATTTAATGTCGATGCCACTTGCCCGAGATGCATTACACGATTTATCATAACGGTATCGGTGGCGATACAGGCAGGCGTTGATGCAGGAGCGATATTGTGAGCCTCGTTATAGGTGTAAGCGTATGCCGCAGCGATAAATTTAGGCACATAGCCGCGAGTTTCGCGTGGCAGGAAGTCGTAGATATCCCAGAAGGTCTTGCCGCTCTCACCTGCGCGAGCAATGGCACGATTTACATTTCCCGGACCGCAGTTGTAGGCGGCGATGGCGAGAGTCCAATCGCCATATATTTTATATAGGTATGCGAGGAATTTGCAAGCGGCACGGGTAGATTTTACCACATCGCAACGCTCATCGACCAACGAGTTAATCTCCAAGCCGAGATTTTTGCCTGTTGCAGGCATAAACTGCCACAAGCCTACTGCCCCCATACGCGAAGTGGCACGAATAGATAGATTTGACTCGATGATAGGGAGGTATCGTAACTCCAATGGCAGACCTGCGGTGAGCAACTCCTCCTCGATAATCGGGAAGTAGTATTTCGACAGTGCAAGTACATTGCGCAACGGACTCCAACGCCCCGCGAGGTATTGATTTATAAAGTTGCGTACAATGTAGTTGTAGGGTAGATGTATGGGCGATACCATATCCATCAGTCGCTGTTTATAGAGCGAATCGATGGGTAGTGTTGCAGTTGTTTCGTCATCGCCATTATATATGTTGAAGAATCGTTTCTCGCTCTGTACCTGATGGAGTATAGTCCACGCCTCCACCAACGAATCAACCTCGGCAGGGGAGTGCGCAAGGCGTAGTGTATCGATGCGTGGTGCAGGTTTAGGCTCCACTTTTATGGTGTCGGTTATCACCACGCGCACAGTGTCGTACACGGGTATAATCAAGCTTTTCGGCTCTGTTCTCTTTCGCTTTGCCGCAATTGTTACAGGCGTGCATAGTGCAAGAAGAACGAGTAGCAGTATAGTTCGTTTAAGCATAGTGATTTTTTAGAATGTAAGTCCGAGATTCATTCCAAGTGTTGTACCTCCGCCGCTATATGGCGACATTCGATTGTACGAATACCCCACAACGGGCGATAGGCTTACACTCAAATCTTTCGAGATATCGTATGTTCGCAGATGGGCATCGACATGGGCATCGACAATCTGCAAGATGTAAAGACCTGCCGTAAGGATAATACACAAGTCGCGGTTACGGCGGTAGCTGTTACGAAGATTTTTGAGGAACGATGCGTTATAACGCCCTCCGAACTCGTCTAACGAGCCATCGGGGTAGAGGTCAGGGTTGGCATCGTAGTCCGCTTTCAGGCGGTATGCCTTCTTGAATCGTTGGTAGCCTCGGTTGTTCCAATCGATACAGTATATTGTTGTTGCGAAACCTCCGACAACAATAGGCACACGCCAATAACTCTTATTGTAAATCTGACCGGCACCCGGGCAAATCATTGCGAGGGTGGTAGCCTTATTTACGCTCGACACCTCATTGGTGGAGTATTTGACGCAGGCATCTCCGATAAAGTAGAGGTATGAAGCAATGGTCGAAATCATAAATACCTGCTTCATTGTATTATACTTTATCATCTCGCTTTGCAGTGCATTCAGTTCGGGTGTTCGCAACAGACTTTGGTCGGTCATTGCATCGAACTTTGTTTTCAGAGGCTTGTATTTACTATTGCTCCACAAACACAGTCCAAGCGATGCTCCGACAGTACCGTAGAGGATAGGCAACTTCCAATACTGCTTGTTGTATATTTGTCCGAAACCCGGTAGGACTGCCGATGTGATGCTGACACGGCGAAAAGACATCGAATCGCTGAAAAAAGGAGTTCTGTTTTCGCGTTTTTCGAGGCGTTTGCGTTGTCGCTCGGTGAGGGTTGTATCCTTTGCCAACGAGTCGAGTGCAAGGCTGTCGCGTTTTAGCGAGTCGCCCTTCAATCCTGCAAATATCGCTTTACGCAACGAATCAGGGAGTTGTTTACGCACCGCTTCGCTCACGGTTGCAAGCGAGTCGGGGGTAAGCTTTTTCAGAGTATCGACCAACTTTGCTACGCGAATGGAGTCGGCACGCCTAACCTCCACAGAGTCGGGTTTGTAGATTTGACCACTGCGAATAATGGTGCGTTCTCCGCGCCTTTGGCGAGCGAAGGGGTTGATTTGAGCCTCTGCCGAAAACGCAATGCAGACAAATAGGGCAACGAGCAGAGTGATAATAGCTCTGCCTCTAATGATTTGCCCGATATGTTGCAATGCTCTTCTCACGCTCTATTTCTGCTTTGCAAATCTCTTGACAAACTTGTCGATATCCTCATCAGACGAGAAGTCGATAACGATTTTACCTCCGCCATTCTTGCCGCGCTTGATGGCGATATCCTGCGAGAAGAACTTTTCGAGGTACTCAATCAGGAGGCTGTAAGATGCAGGGTACTCCTCATCTACGATAGGTGTAACCTTTGCCTTTTTGTTAGATGCAAGGCGTACCAAATCTTCGAGTTGGCGCACCGAAAGATTGCTCTTTACGCATCGTTTGAGCAACGACAACTGCTTCGCTTTGCTCTCTGCCGAAGCGATAGCTTTGGCGTGTCCCATCGAGATAATGCCTCCCTTGATAGCGAACTGTACTTCGTCAGGCAAGTTCAACAAGCGGAGATAGTTTGCTACGGTCGAACGCTTTTTGCCGAGTCGCTCGGCAAGAGCCTCTTGTGTCAAACCGCACTCCTCGATAAGTCGCTGCATACCGAGCGAGATTTCGATGGCGTTGAGGTCCTCACGCTGAATGTTCTCCACGAGAGCCATTGCGTGAAGTGTGGTATCATCAACCTCGCGGATATATGCAGGCAATGCCTCCAATCCCGCCTTCTCGGCTGCACGCCAACGGCGCTCACCGCTGATGATGATATATTTGTCGCCACTGCGCTTTACGGTGATAGGTTGGATAAGTCCCAATTGGCGAATAGACTCTGCCAACTCTTCGAGAGCCTCTTCGTCAAACTCAGTACGAGGCTGTGTCGGATTTGGAACGATATCCGCAATACGGATTTCGCTCATCTCCTCCATAGGCTTTGCCTTAACCTCTATGTTTCCGCCAAACAGAGCGTCTAATCCACGCCCAAGTCCTTTCTGTTTCATTATTTAGTTGCTTTTTTACGATTTCTCTTCAAAAACTCCTTTGCCAAGAGGAGATAGTTCACTGCTCCGCTTGCCGAGGCATCATAGAGCATAATAGGCTTTCCGTGTGAAGGTGCTTCACCTAAACGGATATTTCGCTGAATTATTGTGTCGTAGGCGAGTGCGCCAAAGTGTTCGCGCACCTCATTTGCTACCTGATTATTCAGACGGTTACGCATATACATCGTAAGCAGGAAGCCCTCAATTTCGAGCGAGGGGTTGAGATTTCCCTTTACAATCTTTATCGTGTTGAGCAGCTTGCTCAATCCTTCGAGGGCAAGGTATTCGCACTGTACGGGAATAAGCACCGAGTCGGCAGCCGTAAGGATATTCACGGTGGTAAAGCCGAGCGATGGCGAGCAGTCGATAAAGATGTAGTCGAACTTGTCTCGTACGCTCTCGATAATGCCCTTTACTACATGGTGGCTATTCTCCATAGCGGGGAGTTCGGTGTCGGCAGCAACAAGATTTATGCTTGAAGGCAAAACCCAAAGATTCTTGACATCTTCGCTGTGGAGCATCACCTCCTCGGCAGTACGCGAGCCTGTGATACACTCGTAGATGCCCTCCGAATTGATATCGAAACCCAATCCCGAAGTGGCATTTGCCTGCGGGTCGGCATCTATAAGAAGTACCTTCTTACCCAGCAATGCAATTGATGCCGAGAGATTTATCGCGGTGGTGGTTTTACCCACTCCGCCTTTTTGGTTTGCCAATGCGACAACTTTACCCATACTGCTAAACTCCTTCTTTGTAGTTATTATTAAATAATAATCGGGCAAATTTAGTAATTTTAATTTGATTTACCCAAATAAACTTTCGCTTTTACTCGAAAATGCTTAACTTCGCACTCAAAATAGGTCACAGAGATGGAGAAAATGACTCAAATACGCCGATTCCCCTCTATTGCTGATATGGTAGTGTTGTTGCTGCTCTTTTTTGTGTCGCAGATACTTATCGGCTCGGTTTTGAGGGGCTTTGGCTTGGTGCCACCCGAAACCTCGGCAATAGATGCTGTCGATATCGAAACATATATGAATGAGCAGGAGGCACTTGGTCGCTATACGGCATTGGTCTATCCGCTGTCGATGCTCTTTTCGATAGCAGTATTGTGGCTCTATATTCGTCTGCGAGGCGGTAAACGGGCAATATATATTCGCCATTCGGCATCTGGCTTTAATCCGAGTGTCGTACTCGTAGGTGTGCTATGGCTGCTTGCTGCGCAGATAATTCTCGAACCGTTGATGTCGCTACTGCCTCCGAGTGAGGGACGAGGTCTTGGCAGAGGCATGTGGGCATGTTTTACGGCGATAGTATCTTCGGCAGTCTTGGAGGAGTTGCTGTGTCGCGGAGTTATATTTGAGGTAATCCGCAAGCGATGGGGTATAAAGAGAACAATACTCTTCTCGTCACTCTTCTTCGGACTTATCCACCTCGATATCGCTACGGCAATAGTTGCGGTGGTTGCAGGTATGATTTTCGGTGTGTTGTATGTGCGAACATCATCGCTCTACGCCACTATTATTATCCACTCCATAAATAATGCCATGGCATTTGCGCTTATCTGTTTTGGTGTGGGCGATGTGTCGTTCAGCGAGATTGTCGGCGGTGGAACCACCTACTATATCCTCTACGCTGTCGCTATGGCTATTTTTGTGGCGTGTAGCGTGGAGGCATATCTCAAAATTTTCAGAACAAAAAAAGTTGATAAAAAATAGATGAAGAAGCGAATCTTTTTGACAGGAGCTACGGGCGTGATGGGCTCGGCTACTCTCGATGAACTATTGTCGAGAGGCGATAAATTTGATGTTACGGTGTTGGTGCGCGATAGTAAGAATAATCGCCGTAAGATGGCAAAATATGGCGATAAAATTCGCGTTGTTTGGGGCGATTTGATGAACTATGACGATGTTCTAAAAGGCGTATCGGGAGCAGAGTATGTTCTTCATGTCGGAGGTATGGTTTCGCCGCGTGCCGACTATAAGCCAAAGAGCGTCTTGAAGGTAAATGTCACCGCAGCGGAGAATATCGTTAAAGCCATTAAAGCACAGCCGAATAGCGATAAAATAAAGGTTGCTTACATAGGTAGCGTAGCACAGACGGGCGACCGCCGAGAACCTCTCCATTGGGGGCGTACGGGCGACCCGATTTTTCCTTCGATGTTCGACTACTACGCCATCTCAAAATGTCGTGCAGAGCGCATTTTTGCAGAGTCCGGTTTGAAACATTGGGTAAGCCTGCGACAGTCGGGCATTCTCTATCCTGCAATCCTCAAAAATATGGACCCGATAATGTTCCATGTGCCTATTCGCGGAGTGTTGGAGTGGGCAACGGTAGAGGATTCGGGACGACTTATGGCAAACCTCTGCGAGGATAATCTGCCGGAGGAGTTTTGGTGCAAATTCTACAATATCGGCAGTGGTGCGGAGTATCGCCTGACAAACTACGACTTCGAGTGCTATCTGCTTAAATCTATAAATTGTCCTGCACCCGAAAAGATTTTCGATGTAAAGTGGTTTGCAACACACAATTTCCATGGTCAATACTACTTCGATTCGGATAAGTTGGAGGAGTATCTGCACTTCCGGGCAAATATACCTGTCGGGGAGTATTTTGCGCAGATGGCAAGCACATTGCCTTGGTTCTATTCGTTGGCGAAGATAGCCCCTGCATGGCTGCTTAAACCGGTTATGCGATACATTGCGAGCGATAAAATATTTGGCACTCTCGGTTGGCTTAAAACCAACAATGAAGAGCGTATAAAGGCATATTTTGGTTCTCGCAAGGAGCGTGAAGCCATTGGTTCGTGGGCGGAGATGCGCAATATCCATCTTGCAGACGAGGAGAACGCCGAGCGACTTTCGCACGGATACGACGAGTCGAAGCCTCTCGCTGAACTCGATATCGAGGATATGCGTCAGGCTGCGGAGTTTCGTGGTGGAAAGTGCTTGTCCGAAACGATGACGAAGGGCGACCTTGCGACAAAGTTGGAGTGGGAGTGTGCTTTCGGAGATCGCTTTGAGGCTTCGCCTGCGTTGGTGTTGCTTGGCGGTCATTGGTGCGAGAAGTGTATGCCTGCACCTTGGCGTTTTGACGAGGAGGCAAAGCGTAATCCTTTCCTTGCGCAGGTGTGGAACAAAATGCGACCAGAGGGCGATGGCGGGCAACAATACGGCACTGCCACACCGGAAGACTATAAATAGAACGGAAAACGGAAAGCGGAAAACGGAAAACTAAAAAGCCAAAGCGCTCCCCAGTAAGCGAACGAAGTGAGGGGGCCCCCCCCCCCCCCCCGGCACGCCCCCCCCCCCG
>JAZQHQ010000061.1:0-6970 GCA_045540675.1 Alistipes sp.
CCATACTTCAAGTGAAGGTAACGAACAGAATGACCTTCTTCGAGCATCCTCATATATTTGAGCAATGCTCCGTAATCGTGTTTTTTGCGCATAAAGAAACCCCAAAAGTTTTTTGTCCAAACTTTTGGGGTCACTTCAAAAACTTGTTAGACACTCCATTTTCGTAACAGATTGTAGATAAACTACTTATTCAAATCCAAGTTTTTCGACAACTCCTCGGCACGCGCCAATGCAAGGTCGATATGATCGAGAACATTCTCTTTACCGAGCTTCGCAACTATTCCGGCGCGTTCGATAGCCTGATAAACCCTCTTGTTTACACCCGAGAGGATAACCTGCTGTCCCGCCTTTACTGCCGCCTCGATAAAGATTTCGAGGTTGTGCAGACCTGTCGAGTCGATAAACGACACCTTACGCATACGCACAATGCGGATAGGCATCGCATTGCGCATCGAGGTCATCTCCTCAAATTTTGTAGCGATACCGAAGAAGAGAGGTCCGTTAATCTCGTAAACCTCCACACCTTGTGGAATTGCGAGCTGAACATCGCCATCCTCACCATCGTGGTGCAACTCCATCTCATCGCGCAAGACCGAGATTTTCGAGGTCTCCATAATACGGCGAACAAAGAGTACCACAGCCAATCCCAAGCCCACCTCAATTGCGATTGTGAGGTCGAAGATAATGGTCAAAAACATTGTGGTAAAGAGAATTGCGATATCCGAACGCGATTGGCGACACATCGAGCGAATGGTGCGCCAACCACTCATATTGTACGAAACCATAATCAATACACCTGCCAAGCAAGGCATCGGAATAGCTCCTACCAAACCGCCCAAAAAGAGCAATACGAGAAGCAATACGATTGTATGCACGATACCTGCAACAGGTGTGCGACCGTCATTATTGATATTTGCCATTGTTCGCGCGATTGCTCCCGTAGCAGGAATACCACCGAAGAATGGAACAACGATATTTGCCAAGCCTTGTGCCATCAACTCGGTGTTGGAGTTGTGGCGCGAGCTGATAACTCCATCGGCCACCATAGCCGAGAGCAACGACTCGATAGCACCGAGCATCGCAATCGTAAAGGCTGTCGGAAGTAGAGCCTGAATAGTACTCCACAATGGTTCTTCTCCCAATGAAGGGAGACGGAATGAAGGCAAGCCCGAAGGCAACTCGTATAAATCACCGATAGTGGCTACGGGGTGGATTCCGGCAAATCGTTCTAACGCCCAGCAGAAAGCGGTCATAATAACGATTGCGAGCAACGAGCCGGGCAATTTTTTCGAGATGTAAGGTGTGCCTACTATAATCAAAATCGAAGCCAAGCCAATGCCCAATGCCCACCAATTGGTGTTACCGAGGTTTGCAAAGTAGCACTTCCACTTCTCGATAAAGTTAGCCGGAACATCCTCGATGCCGAGTCCGAACAGGTCGTTAATCTGTGTCGAGAAGATTGTTACTGCAATACCCGCAGTGAAGCCCACGATAATCGGATAGGGCATAAATTTGATGATAGAGCCGAGCTTGAATACACCCATCAGCACAAGCATTATACCCGCCATAATGGTTGCAATCGCCAAACCTCCGACACCAAATTGCTGGATAATGCCGTAGATAATAACGATAAACGCACCCGTAGGACCTCCAATCTGCACACGCGAGCCTCCGAGTGCGGAGATGATAAATCCTGCAATAATTGCCGTTACAAGTCCTTCGGTCGGACCTACGCCCGATGCAATTCCGAATGCGATTGCGAGAGGTATCGCCACGATACCCACGATGATACCCGCCATAATATCCTTCATAAACTTTGCGCGGTCGTAGTGGCGCAATGTATAGAATATTTTCGGGTCAAAATCGATAGAGAATTTTGGTTTCATCACTTATAAACCTTAAAATATTTTAACCTAACAGGTCGCAAAGATAGCTAAAATTTGTAAATATGTGCAAAAAAAGAGTGTTAGCACCTGCTAACACCCAATTTCGCCAACATATAAGGCTTACTTTATACGCTCGTAGTACTCGCGAGTGCGGGTATCAACGCGAATCTTATCGCCTGTGTTGATGAACAAAGGAACTTTGATGGTAGCACCTGTGTTTACGGTTGCAGGCTTCAACGAGTTGGTCGAAGCAGTATCGCCCTTGATTCCCGGCTCTGTGTAGGTAACCTCCATATCAACGATTGGAGGCAACTCTGCTGCCAATACTACATCCTTGTCAGTGTGGTACATAACCTCCACGATTTGACCATCAGCCATAAGGTCGTAGTTGTCGATAAGCGACTTCTCGATGTTAATCTCCTCGAAAGTCTCGGTGTGCATAAAGTGAGCACCGAGGTCATCCTCGTAGGTGAATTGGTAAGGGCGGCGCTCAACGCGTACCTGCTCGATTTTGATACCTACCGAAGAGAAGGTGTTTTCGAGGACACGACCATTCTCCAAGTTTTTGAGCTTTGAACGAACAAATGCCGGACCTTTGCCGGGCTTGCAGTGCTGGAAATCGACAACAAGGAAAGTCTTGCCATCCATCTCGATGCACATACCGATTTTGATATCAGCTGCTGTAATTGTCATAATACCTATATTTTATTATATATTAGAAATTTCCGGGGGCAAAGATACAAATAAAATTCAAAATTAAAAAAGCTATTCGCGAAAAGACTGCGAAAGCCCTATTTTAGTGTGGAGAACTCTCGATACTCCTCACTGCCTTTTGTGGGTGCCAACACAAAATAGACCTGTATGCTGTCGCGCAACTGCTCCGCCAAGGCAATGGCATCTTTTTCGTCTGATGCCATAAAAGCTGTTGCCAACGCATCTGCCGTAGCGCATCGTGGAGCAATAACCGTTGCCGAAAGGAGCGAGGTTGTCTGGGAGTGTCCTGTTTGCGGATTTAAGGTGTGGGATATACGCTCGCCTTCGGCATTGTAGTAGAAGCGGCGATAGTTGCCCGATGTGGCGAGTGCCGCACCGCTAATCTGTACCACTTTCTGCTGAAATCTGCCCGGCGTTTGGTTATTTTCGAATGGAGTATCAACTCCCACACGCCACGCAATGCCTTTGGCATTTACACCTTTTGCGCAAATCTCACCTCCGACCTCTGCAATATAGTTTTCGCACCCTTGCGAGTCGAGCCACTCGGCAATCAAATCGACAACATAGCCTTTGGCTATGGAGTTGAGGTCAATCTGCACACGAGCATCACTCTTTGCGATGCGACCATTTTCAATGCGAAATTTATGGAAGCCGACAAACTGCACAAGTGAGTCGATATTGGGCTTTGCCTCACGATTTTTTGCGGCAAAACCGTAGGCATCGACCAACGGCTTGACGGTGATATCGTAGCGCGGAGTGAGTGCGTTAATTTTTGATGCAATTTCGATATTGCGGGCGATATGAATATCCACCGAGTCGGTTTGGTTGCTGTTTATGCGACTTAACAACGACTGCGGATTAAAAATCGACATCGAGGCGTTGGCTTCGCTGTTTATGCGTTGCATCTCCTCGAAAATCTGCTTGTTCGAGAGAGTTGTTTCGGCAACGATATGGTAGGTCGTACCGAGCATCGTGCCATCAATAACACGATATTGAGGTGCGGTAGAGCAGCCTGCCAGAAGCAGAGTAACAACAACTATAAACCACTTCATTTTGTCGGAAATTTTCGTTCGAGCAACGCTTCGGAGTCCTTCACGGCGTAGCGGTACCAATCGTAGAGAGTACGGGTGCGCTTCTCCTCGGAGAGGTGCCAATCGCTACATTCGAGGCGCATGCGCTGCGAGAGCATATATATCAAAATTGCAGCCGAAGCCGATACATTGAGCGAATCGACCATTCCGCACATCGGAATCTGCAAAAATTCGTCAGCCTTTGCCAAAATCTCATCTGATACACCCGTCTTTTCCGTTCCGAAGATAAGGGCAAACTTACCCTTCGTTACATCGAATGTTTCGGGGGTACAACTCTTGTGGTGTGGCGTGGTGGCGATAATGCGATAACCCTCTTTGCGCAACGCCTTCACTGCATCGGCTGTTGTGGCGTGGCGGTTAATATCTATCCATTTGTCCGTTCCGAGAGCGATATTGAGGGTTGGCAAAAATGGGCACAACTCCTCTACGGTGTGGATATTCTGCACGCCAAACGCCTCGCAGTGGCGCACAATGGCGCTGGCATTTTGGGCGTGAAACATATTCTCGGTCATCACCGTTATATACTCGGTGCGCATATCGAGGGCGCGGGTGAGGGTGTCGATACGACTCTCCAAGAGGAACGAGGAGAGGTAGTCGATGCGCTCATGCAACTCTTCGAGCGAGAGATTATTTTCGGTATTTGTCATCTTCATCGAGTATTTTCAGGTAACTTTCGTAACGAGAGAAGGCTATCTCCTCACGCTTTACAGCCTCTATCACGGCGCAGTGTGGCTCGTGGGTGTGGGTGCAGTTAAAGAACTTGCACTCGCCGGCACGCGAAATCATCTCAGGGAAGTAGTGCCACAACTCCTTGTCATCAATATCAATCAAGCCAAAGCCCTTAACGCCCGGAGTGTCAATGATGTAGCCATCTGCAATGCGGTACATCGTGGAGAATGTAGTGGTATGCTTGCCCTTGTGGAACGAGTCCGATATCTCGCCCGTGCGAATATCTATTGTAGGGTCTATTGCCCCGATAAGTGTCGATTTTCCAACGCCCGAATTTCCCGACAGCAGGGTGGTTTTGCCCGCCAACATCGCCTTCACGCGCTCAACGCCTACGCCCTCTGTTGCCGATATATCGATAACCTCGTAGCCGGCACCCTCGTATATGCGGTGGAACTCCTCAATAGCTTCGGGGGTGTTGCACAGAAGGTCAATCTTGGCTAAAAGAATGGTTACAGGCACCTTGTACGCCTCGCAGGTAACGAGAAAGCGGTCTATAAACTCGGTGGCGGTAACGGGCTCAACGAGCGTTACGACCAACATTGCGCGGTCGATGTTCGAAGCTATAATGTGCGACTCCTTCGAGAGGTTCGAGGCTCGGCGGATAATATAGTTGTGGCGTGGAGCGATATCCACAATCACCCACTCGCCATCTTCGCCACACTCGCAATGAACGGTATCGCCCACAACTACGGGGTTTGTGGAACGAACACCACGCAAGCGCAACTTACCGCGCATACGGCAACGCAACACCTCGCCCTCGTGCAACACCTCGTACCAACTACCTGTGGCACGCATCACCAAACCTTCGACTCTCTGCATCGGCTACGCTTTTGGGGTTTGTAAAAGGAGAGCCTGCTTCGCCTCATTCCAATAGTTGAATAGCGGCTCGGCGCACTTGCGGACAAGGTCGAACGATATGGAGTTGTCGAAATATTGAGGCTCAACAAATTGCAGATTTGTGTTGAGGGCGAAAATCGCTGCATAGAGCATGCTCAATACGATTAAACCCTTAACGATTGAAAGCACTATACCGAGCAGGGTATTAACCCAACCCAAGCCTACAAACGATAACACTCTCGCAATAAGTCGTGCGATAAGTGTTGCAACGATAAGTGTTGCAACAAAGGTAATCAAGAAGCCTGCAACTACCGAAAATCGCGCATCGATGCCGAGCATTTCGCCTACCGAGGCTCCATAGCGGAGTGAAAGAACAATGCCGAGAATAATGCCGAGCAAACCGAGCAGTTGCGAAACAAAACCGCTTCGCCAACCGCTAACCACTGCCCAAACAAGGGCAACAAGTGTAAGAATATCAAAAAAGTTCATCGCAAAAAGTCCTAATAATCGCACGAAGTTAGCAAATTATTTCGGAATTGAGAGCGTTTGCCGAGATTTTTAGATGGCATTGAATGGCAAAGAGTGGCAATCGCTCACTTTTGTTCGCTGAATGGCATCGAATGCCACTGAGATTGTCGGCAAACAACAACCATCCGCAAAATTTATTCCTGTGGGTGGAGGAAAGCCAACGACCAATGACAAAATAGATTTTCTTTTGGCAAATTATCCAAAATTTATTATCTTTGGTAAAAATTCGGATACTATGGCAATTTTTAAGGTTGAAGGCGGTCGCAGACTGCATGGCGAGATTACTCCGCAAGGGGCTAAAAATGAGGCGTTGCAGATTATTTGCGCCACACTCCTCACCGAGGAGAAGGTGGTGGTGAACAACATTCCGCAAATTCTCGATATAATTCAGCTTATCGACCTCTTGCAGGCAATGGGCGTGAAGGTTGAGCGATTGTCGGAGGACTCCTACTCCTTCTGTGCCAAGGAGATAAACCTCGACTACCTCGCAAGCGATGACTACCGCAACCGTTGCGCCCGTCTGCGTGGCTCGGTGATGATTGTCGGTCCGCTGTTGGCGCGTTTCGGTGTGGGTTATATCCCAAAGCCGGGTGGCGATAAAATCGGTCGCCGCCGCTTGGATACCCACTTTATCGGCTTCCAAAAACTTGGTGCAGAGTTCGATTTCGATGCTGCCGAGGCATTCTTCACCGTCAAGGCGAAGGAGTTGAAGGGTACATATATGTTGCTCGATGAGGCTTCGGTTACGGGTACGGCAAATATCGTTATGGCAGCCGTACTTGCCAAGGGCAAAACCACAATCTATAACGCCGCCTGCGAGCCATATTTGCAGCAGTTGTGCAAGATGCTCAATCGTATGGGCGCGAAGATTTCGGGCGTAGGCTCGAACCTCCTCGAAATTGAGGGTGTGGAGTCGCTCGGAGGCACTACGCACACGATGTTGCCCGATATGATTGAGGTTGGCAGCTTTATCGGAATGGCCGCGATGACCCAGTCGGAGCTTACAATCAAGAATGTGTCGTACGATAATCTGGGAATCATTCCTGCGCAATTTGCGCGTATGGGAATTCGCTTTGAGCAGCGAGGCGACGACATATATATCCCTCGCCAAGAACATTATAGCATCGAGAGTTTCATTGATGGCTCGATTATGAACATCGCCGATGCTCCGTGGCCGGGTTTGAC
>JAZQHQ010000062.1:0-9301 GCA_045540675.1 Alistipes sp.
TCCTTGGCTCACAGAACGACATGGCTACGATCCGACTTCTCAACAACCTGCGAGAGGTGGGTGAATGGAGGGCAAACGATAAAGTTTACACACTCGCAAACCTCGCCACGACCTGCAACAACACTCTTTGCCAACTCTACACCTTCTGCTGGCAGGGTATTCATCTTCCAGTTACCAGCAACAATCTTCTTTCTTGCCATAGTTTTCTGTATTTAATTTAAGTTTAACTTTTTTGATTATTCCTTATTATTTTCAATCCACTCCTTGATACCTGCGGTCTGCAAGCCCAACTTATTCTTCTTGTTGAAGCCGCAGAGGTCGTTAAAGAGTTTCATACCGCCACTCTTTGCAGTGTTGGCGAAGGCTTCGAGAGTGATGTAACCCATCTTCTGAATAGCCTCAACCCACTCGGCAGGAACACCTGCCTCGGTATATACCTCCTCGCCATCGGCTACAACCTTCTTCTCGGGACGCATCGTAGGGAAGAACAACACATCCTGAATTGAGGTCTGACCCGTCATAAACATTGTGAGGCGGTCGATACCCATACCCATACCCGAGCAGTTAGGCATACCGTACTCCAACGCACGAACAAAGTCCATATCGATAAACATCGCCTCGTCATCGCCACGCTCCGACAATCGCATCTGCTCCTGGAAACGCTCCAACTGGTCGATTGGGTCGTTCAACTCCGAGTAGGCGTTGCACAACTCCTTACCCGCAACGAACAACTCGAAACGCTCGGTCAAATCTTGATTGTCGCGATGGCGCTTGCAGAGTGGCGACATCTCGATTGGGTAGTCGCAGATAAATGTTGGCTGCACCAAATCTTCCTCGCAGTACTGTCCGAAGATTGCGTCAATCAACTTGCCCTTACCCATCGTGTCGTCAATCTCGACATTCAAACGCTTGCAAGCCTCACGCAACTCAGCCTCACTCTGACCTGTGATGTCGTAACCCGTCTTTTCGCGGATAGCATCGGTCATAGTCAAACGGCGGAACGGAGCCTTGAACGAAATCTGTTTGCCGTCAATCTCCACCTCGGTAGTGCCATTAACAGCCAAAGCGATACGCTCCAACATATTCTCGGTGAATTCCATCATCCAGCGGTAATCCTTGTAGGCGATGTAAATCTCCATACAGGTAAACTCCGGATTGTGAGTTCTATCCATACCCTCATTACGGAAATTCTTACCGAACTCATATACGCCATCGAAACCTCCCACGATAAGACGCTTCAAGTACAACTCGGTAGCTATTCGCATATAGAAGTCGATATCGAGCGCATTGTGGTGGGTGATAAACGGACGAGCCGAAGCTCCTCCCGGAATTGGCTGCAAGATTGGAGTCTCGACCTCCAAGCAGCCATGCTCGTTGAAGTACTCACGCATGGTAGCGATAATCTTCGCACGCTTTGCAAAGACCTCTCGCACCTTCGGATTAACCACCAAATCGACATAACGCTGACGATAGCGCACCTCGGGGTCGGTCAAAGCATCGAACTGCTGACCGTCCTTCTCCTTTACGATTGGGAGTGGGCGGATAGACTTCGACAAAACGGTGAACTTGCGGCAGTGTACCGACAACTCGCCTGTGTTGGTGCGGAATGCAAAACCCTCAATTCCGATAAAGTCACCAATATCGAGCAACTTCTTAAACACAGTGTTATAGAGTGTAGGGTCGCCCTCTGGACAAACATCGTCACGGCGGATATATACCTGAATACGACCTGTGTGGTCCTGCAACTCGAAGAACGAAGCACTACCCATAATACGGCGGCTCATAATACGACCTGCGATGGTTACCGACTCGAACTTTGCAGGCTCGGCATCGAACTCGGCTGCTATCTGCGCAGCGGTAGCCGACACATCGAAACGCTCTGCCGGATATGGGTTGATACCGAGGTCGCGCAACGCTTTGAGCGACTGACGGCGCAACTGTTCTTGTTCACTTAAATGTTCCATAATTGTATATTGTTTTTATTCTACTCTTTTTTTGCGTTGCAAAGGTAGTTTTTTTCGATTACTTTATCAAATTTTTTCCATAGGAAAAACATCGAAAGACCGCAAACCGTACCGACTATCGCTCCGAGAAGGATATCCATAGGAAAGTGGCAAGCGAGGTAGATGCGCGAGTAGCATATCAAAATTACCGCTATCGAAATCACCCAATTATACCACTTTTTGCGGATTGTAAGGGCTGAAAACCACGCCAATGCGATAGTTGTTGCAGCGTGTGCCGAGACGGTGCCATAGCGACCATTTCCGCTTAACGGAGTGTGAAACTGCCCCGCTATTGCCGGCTCATACATAGGGCGCAATCGTACCGGAAAGGAGTCCCACAAATGTTTTAGTGGTCCCGAATGTTTGAATATTCCGCAGATAATATCCGAGAAGCCTATCGCCAAAGCCAAGCATACAACAAAGCCGAGGGCTCGTTGCCAGCCTAATTTATACCAAACGAAGGCAAAAATAAAGAAGTAGAGCGGCAACCACATCAGCGTTCCCGATATGGTCTCCATAATAAGATCCATCGCTTTTCCTCCATCGAAGTTGAGGAGTAAAAATAGGTCGTGGTCGAAAGTGTACATAGCCAAGCTAAATTGAGAATTGAGAATTATTTTATCTAATCTTCAAATATCTTCTACCAAAAAAAATCGTAAATGGTGGTGGAAATTTTGTGCCAAGCGAGGGAACGAAAGCGCAGCATAGTAAACCTATGTGAGCATTTCGTTATCCGAAGTGCGGTGCAAAAAGAACTCATCAGAACGATTTTTACAGTTTGCCACCCATTAAGGTCGCAATAGTCTTCGGAATCTCGGTCTGGTCACGACACTCCAAAAAAGCCTGTTCGCCTACACCCTTCACAAAGAGCGGAGTGTACATACCTGTATGATAGAGGCTGGTCCAATCGATAGAGGCGTGTTTATTCAAGATGCGGAGTGCGTGGAATACCACAAACTCATTTTTATTGTAAAGACCATCTACCATAGGACCATACTTTAAGAAGATATCGTAGAAATCTTTTTTCAGCAGAGCCTCTTCCTCCTTTGTTACTGGAACGGTACTCCACAAACCGAAATTATCACTAAATACCTTTTTGTATGCCGACCAATCGCGTACTCCCTCCTCTCGCATACGCTGGAAGGTCTTTGTAACCTGCAAAGCAGAGGTCTTCTGCGCAGCGAGCATATTCATACGGATTTCGTAGTGATCCCAGCCGAGCGACATACCGCCTGTTTCGTGGTCGGAGGTAACAATGATAAGAGTCTCGTCAGGGTGTTGCTCGGCAAACTCCAAAGCAAGTTGCACCGCCGCTGCCAGCTCATTCACTTCGTGGAAAGTAGCAACCGCATCCTGCTCATGGGCAGCATAGTCGAGTTTTCCCTCCTCAATCATCAAGAAAAAGCCCTCCTCCGCCTCGCGCGATAAGTACTCGATTGCAGCCTTGGAGTGGTTGACCAAAGTGTGCTGTTCATCGCCCTTGCGGTCAATAACATAAGGGACATGTTTGTTCTCCTTGTCGTTAGCCACCAACGCCACGCGCTTTCCCGTAGTTTTGGCAGCTTGCTCAACATCGAGGCACAACTCAATGCCCGCATTGCGAATACGCTCTGCCAGCTGTGCTGTGGTGGTACGCTCATATTTAGGGTCGAGAGGACCACTCTTCATATCCATAATCGTAGAGCCTGCAATAAATGCCACATCGCTGGCGATATAGTCATCTACGAGTTTCGGAAAGCCAAAACGGTCGGCAGTGTGACCATAGAAGCAACTTGGAGTAGCGTGGTTGATACCGACATTTGTTACCAAACCTACCTTATAGCCCAACTCCGAAGCGACATCGGCAATGGTGCGCAATTCGTTGCCTTCGGCATCTAAACCGATGCAGGCATTTGCGGTTTTTACGCCCGTAGCAAGAGCCGTACCCGCAGCCGCCGAGTCGGTTACGAGGTTGGAGGTTGAATAGTTAGTTACAAAATTGCGAGTATCAAACTGCGTAAAATTCAATCGCAAAGTCTCGTTTGCTCCTGCCTGCGTAGTATTGTACTGCTCGGTACCGAGAATGTGGTTAAAACTCATACCATCACCGATAAAGTAGAATACATACTTTGGCTTCTTTGGCGATGTAGGGATTGCATCGGTTATCAGCAATATGCCAAAACACAACGATATAATCGAAAGTGCAAGGCCAATAATCAATTTTGTTTGTCTCTTCATACTATTTTTAGTTTTTTTTGGTTTTCCGAACTCCGAGCGCGGTCAAGGCGCAACGAGAATAGGGGCAATAGGGGTTATAGGGGCTATGGGGAGCGCTACAAGTTTTTCAACTACTCACTACTATCTACTCACTAATCACTAATCATTTAATCTCGTCTTCTGCCGTTGATAAGTGCTACATAGTAGAGTATCGAGGCGATAGCCGACAATGCGGCAACAAGATAGGTGCGGGCTGCCCAACGAAGCGAAATTTTTGCCCCCTCCAACTCTTCACCTACAAGTAATCCACTCGACTGCAACCATGCCAATGCCCTATCCGAAGCGTTGTATTCTACGGGGAGCGTTATAATCGAAAATAGTGCAGACAAACACATCAAACCTACCCCTATCCAGCACAACATCTGACTGCCCGATGAGGCGGTCATAATAAGACCGATAATTATAAGCCACGATGCCGCCTGCGATGAAAACTGCACCAAAGGCACAAGAGCCGAGCGCATACGCAATGGCGCATATCCTTGCGCATGTTGCAAGGCGTGTCCGCATTCATGGCAAGCAATCGCAGCAGCGGTAATAGAGCGACCATGATAGACTTCATCGGAGAGATTTACGGTCATACTGCGAGGGTCGTAGTGGTCGGTCAAGTATCCACCCGTATGGGATACTACCACATTGTTGATACCATTAGATCGCAACATTCGCTCGGCAACCTCTGCTCCTGTAAGACCTGTCGGCATAGGCACTTGCGAATACTTCGATACAACGGAGCGAAGTCTCCACTGCACAATCATTCCGGCAATACCAACGATGATTATCATAAAAAATGCCTCACTTGTAGTGAGATTTGTAAGAAGGTGACTTTGACCTTCGTATGATGCAGATTGCAATAGAGTCAAAAACATTTCGTACAATTTTTGATTACTAATTCGTTAATAATACGCACAAAAATAGAAAAAATTGTTAATTTTGCCAAAAATGAGAGTTATCGGGTATGGAAGATTACAAATTCACAGCCGAGGATAGGCAATTTATGCAGATGGCTATCGACCTCTCGATTGAGAATGTAGCCAATGGTGGCGGTCCTTTCGGTGCAGTAATTGTTCGCAATGGCGAGGTTCTCGCTACGGGAACAAATCGCGTAACAGCTAACAATGACCCTACCGCACACGCCGAGGTCAGCGCAATTCGCGAGGCCTGCAAGAAGATGCAGAACTTCAAGTTGGAGGGGTGTGTATGTTATACCTCGTGTGAGCCTTGTCCGATGTGTCTGTCCGCACTCTATTGGGCAGGAGTATCGCGTATTGTCTATGGCAACACCAAGGCAGATGCGAAGGCTATCAATTTCGACGATTCGTTTATCTACGATGAGATAGCCAAGCCCTACGCCAAACGCGCTATACCGTGCCACAACCTTATGCGCAAGGAGGCACTCGAAGGATTCCGAGCGTGGACCGAGAAAGAGGACAAGATTGAGTATTGATACTCAATAATTAATAATTAATAATTAAGAATTGAGAATTAAGAATTAAGAATTAAAAAATACCTTTAATTGTCACCGCTGCGATTGAGCCGAGAGCAGAGGCTGCTTGCAGACTTTGCCGAGGCGGAGCAGTGAAGACCGAAGGTCAATTGTCAATTATCAATTGTCAATTAAAATGAAGAGCCTTATCCGACATATTGCCATGCGTGGAACATCATCGCAAAATATGATGATGCATATCGCCACGGCTGCCGTAGCAGTAAGTATTGCGGTGGTAGTTATCACATTGTCGGTAATCTTCGGTTTCAAAGAGCAGATTTCGGCTCTGGTATCGGGCTCTCTCTCCGATATTACAATCTCCAACCCATACGGAGAGCGACAACCCGAACTCCATCCCATAAACGACAATCAATCACTACACACACTCATAACAACAACGGGCAACATCGCACATACCGAGCGTTATGCTCTGCGTAGTTGCGTTGCTCGTGGCAAAGAGGGTGCAATGGGCATCGCATTGAAGGGTATTGATGCAACAGCCGACTTGTCACTTTTTGCCGAGCGTTTGGAGGAGGGTTCGCTACCCCGCTTCGAAGATGCAAGGCGGAAGGAGATTTTACTCTCGCAAAGTGTAGCCCAAAGTATTGGAGCAGAGTGCAACGACCGCATCGAATTGCTGCTTTTGGAGAGCGACACACCTCGCCGTGAGGTATTCAAAGTGTGTGGAGTATATCGCTCTGCCTTGGGCGAAACAGGGGCTGCATTGGCTTTGACCGATATTCGCAATGTGCAGAAGTTGAACGGTTGGAAGCCTACACAGATTTCGGGATATGACTGCCGTCTGTACGATAGTGAGATTGCCGAGCAGAGTACCGATATTCTCAATTTAAGGTTGATGCATGAGTATGAAGGCGAGGAGAGCCTTGCAGCAGTGAGTTCGCGAGAGCGACATGCCGACATCTTCGGCTGGCTCGAAACTCACGATGTAAATGCCACAGTGATACTTACGATTATGCTTATTGTGGCTCTCTTCAATATGGTAACAGCACTGCTGATTCTGGTTTTGGAGCGAACGAGAATGATTGGAACGCTCAAATCGTTGGGTATGCAGAATAGCGACATTCGCCGTATATTCACCTATCGTGCCGCCTACATCATTTTAGTAGGTATGGCGATAGGAAATGTGTTGGCAGTGGCAATGTTGCTGGCGCAAAAGCATCTCCATCTTGTGAAGTTGGACGAAACGGGATACTTTCTGTCGGAAGTTCCTGTGGCATTAGGTGCGGAGTGGATTGTCTCCATAAATATACTTTTTGCAGTGATAATTATAGCTGTCACCCATCTTGCCACCGCCATTGTGGGGCGCATAAAGGTGGCTGACGCAATAAAATACAACTAATATGACAAAAAATGAAAGTAAAGGTGAAATGGTACGGGGAATGTTCAACGACATTGCACCTACATACGACCGACTAAATCATATCCTATCGTTTGATATCGACAAATTGTGGCGTAAGCGCGTGGTGCGTATAGTGCGCAAACTCGGAGCCAAGACAATTATGGACATGGCAACGGGCACGGGCGACCTAGCCATCGCATTGGCGCGAAATATAGAGGGTTCAACCATCTATGGAGCAGATTTTTCGAGCGAGATGTTGGCAGTTGCGAAGCAGAAAATCGGGCAGATCGGACTCTCCGACCGAATATCGCTTACGGAGTGTAATGCCGAGGATATTCCACTCGAAGATGATGCTGTCGATGCCGTAACCGTAGCCTTTGGAGTGCGCAACTTCGAGCATCAAAAGGAGGCTTTGACCGAGATGAAACGAACAATCCGCAAGGGTGGGTACCTTGTGGTTTTGGAGTTCTCAAATCCTCGTTTTGCCTTGGTGCGCTGGGGTTATCGCCTCTATTCGCACTATATTCTTCCGGCAATAGGTCGATTGGTATCGAAGCACGCCACAGCATATACTTATCTACCCGAGTCGATAGACCAATTTGCCTCGCCCGAAGCCTTCTCTACTCTCCTCGAAGAGGTGGGATTTGACAATATCGAGCGCAAATCGCAATCGATGGGCATAGCACACATTTACATCGCACACAAAGCATAACAGAGATGAAAAGAGTTATCAGGCATATCATTTTTACATCTATCCTCGTAATTGTCCTCGCATTGAGCAGTTGTTCCAAACAGGAGTGGCAACAACGACAGCGCCGACAGAAATTTCAGGTCATAGCACTCAACAAGGTGCGTGGCTCAATAAGTGACGGTTGGCGCGTAACGCTGACTATCGCCAACAATACCGCCTCGAATGTACGCATCACTTCGGCAAATGCCTTCGTGCGCCAAAATGGTCGCAAAATAGGCAGAGTCGTGTTAGACGGAGAGGTTGTTCTGCCTCGCCGCTGCTGCTCGCAGGTAGATGTACCTCTGCGCATAACTCTCGCCAACCCCATTGCAGCGTTAGGCGTACTGAACAATATCCGCAAAGGTAATTTCGATGGGGTAACGATAGATTACAGCATCACCATATCGGCACTAACATCGCATCGTATATTCGAGAAGGAGGGCGTTTCACTTGAAGCCCTTGCGCAACAATTCAATTTCGGACTTAAAAAATAGGATATTATTATAGTTATGAAGCATCTATTGACCATCTTGGCAACAATCATTGCAATCTCGGCATCGGCACAAGACACTATCCCGCAAGATATTGCTCCCCGCAAGAATATCAAAGAGCGTCTTGCGCTACCTGCTCAACGCGACTCACTGACAACAATCAACGCCACGGTGCAGATTGTCGAGCAGGGAGATGCAGCAACTATCGTTGAGAACAATCTCGAAGCGACAACAAAGGCGATAAGTGGCTATCGCATTGTGATATTTATGAATAATGCTCAAACAGCTCGCCGCGATGCTCTCGCCACGCAGGAGAATTTCGCTGCACTCTTTCCGGAAGAGCAATCCTATCTCACATACGAGAATCCATACTTCAAAGTTGCCGTAGGAAATTGCACCTCGCAGGAGGAGGCAATTACTCTGCTCGGTCGTGTGCAACGCTCCTTTCCGAAGGCGTTTATTATGCGAGAGAATATCGCGATAGGCGAATTTACTAAATAATTATGTCCTATAAATGATATTTTTTGCGAAAAAATTTGTTTTTACAAAATAGGTTGCATATATTTGTGGTGAGCAAACATTTGTTTAACATTAAAAAATCTACAATTATGAAGAAGATTATGACTTTGGCGGTTATCGCCCTCGCATCGGTAGCAATGGTTTCTTGTTGTGGTCAACCTAAGCAAAAGCAAGGCGCTTGCGGAGAAGCTTGCTGCCAGCCAAAGACAGAGTGTGTAGAGTGTGAGAAAAAGGCTGAATGCCCAAAGGCTTCCCCACAGGCAGAGGTTGCTCCTGCTGCTGAGGCACCAGCACCAGAGGCTGCTCCTGCACAGTAATCTATCATTATTGATCTTGGAGAGTGAGGAAGTTTCTTCACTCTCTTTTTTTGTGCTGGTACGAACCCTTTGCGAACCCCGAAAGTGGTCAAGGCGCAGGGTTTTCTGGGGGTTACTGGGGACGGGCGTTCCGCCCTTACTGGGG
>JAZQHQ010000063.1:0-9083 GCA_045540675.1 Alistipes sp.
GTGGAGAGATTCTCCTCTACGATAGAGGCGTTAGGGGCGTTAGGGGCGTTAGGGGTTATCGGGGCAATTTCCTGCTCCTGCTCGTTTTCCGTTTTCCGTTCTCCGTTTTCCGTTTCTTCCGACTCTTCACCGAAGAGAAGTTCTACAAGTCGGATCGTAGCCATGTCGTTCTGTGAGCCAAGGAGTTGGGGAAACATGTTGTCTTCCTAAGACCGCTTGGCCTCCGACTTGCAATTTCCTGCTCCTGCTCGTTTTCCGTTTTCCGTTCTCCGTTTTCCGTTTCTTCCGACTCTTCACCGAAGAGAAGTTCTACCTCAACCTCAGGCTCATTCTCATCCTCAACATCAACCTCTGGTTCAACCTTCTCAATGGGGGTTGTAGGGGCGATAGGGATAATAGGGATTGTAGGGGCAATTTCTGGCTGCTCCTCGTTCTCCGTTTTCCCTTCTCCGTTCTCCGTTATGCCGAATTTCAGTTCGGCATACGCCTCGCGCAACTCGTTGAGGGCAATATCTTTTTCGAGGTCGGAGAGTGAGCCTGTGCGCTCCGCCTCCTCCACAATCTGCAACACGCGTTGCAATCTCGTTTTCAAATCCATAGTCATACTTTTACTTTAATTTACAAAGATAGAAAAAATTTCTCAACTCTCCACTCTCAACTATCAACTTTTTTTACTATCTTTGCATCGACATAAGGGGTGCTAAATTTAATTGACGAATTGAGAATTGAGAATTGAGAATTAGTAGTAAAACGATAAATCTTTTTATAGTGTTTATTTGGTAAATAGAATACATTTAATTATCAATTGTCAATTGTCAACTATCAATTAGTATTTGGCTGAGATTATACCCATCGAACCGAAACGGGTAATGCCGGAACGGGAAGAGTGTAATTTACATTATACCCCTTTTCAAACTATTGTTTAATTAAAAACTTAAATGGTTATGAAAAGGTTTTTTCTTTTAACTGCTGTGGCATTGTGTGCCACCTTCGGTGTGAGAGCCGAAGCAAAAGAATCTCTCAACTCTCAACTCTCAACTCTCAACTTAATCGAGAACGACTCGGTTGCCATCGAACAGATTGAGGTGGTTGCCACCCGAGCATCGAAAACTACCCCCATCGCCCACACAAACCTCTCACGCAGTGAGATTGAGGAGCAGAACTATGGCGAGGATATACCCTCGTTGCTGAAAAATCTCCCTTCGGTAGTTATCTCTTCGGAGAGTGGTACGGGCATAGGCTCAACCTCGTTCCGAGTGCGTGGAACAGACGCTACACGCATCAATGTTACGCTCAATGGCGTGCCGATGAACGATGCCGAAACTCACTCGGTCTATTGGTACGACACGCCCGACCTTGTATCATCGCTCGGCTCGGTGCAGTTGCAGCGAGGTGTCGGCACCTCGACCGCAGGAACGGGAGCCTTCGGAGCATCGCTCAATATGACCTCCTCTCCTTCGGCTGCGAAGTTTTCGGGGCGTGCATCACTCTCCTACGGCTCTTTCAACACTGCCAAGCAGGAGATTGCCCTCTCGTCAGGCTTGCTCGGTGGACACTGGGCTATTGATGGGCGTTTGTCGCACCTCTCCTCTGACGGCTATGTCGAGCGAGCATCGAGCAACCTCTCCTCCTATATGTTGCAGGCGGGCTACTATAATGGGCGTACAAGCGTAAAGTTACTCTCGTTCGGAGGTGTGGCGAAGGTATATCTTGCCTACACAGGTTTGACTGCGGAGCAGATGGCGGAGAATCGCCGATACAACCCTGAGGGAGAGATTATTATCGGCGATAAGGTGGTCGGCTTTTTCGATGACCACACCGACAACTACACGCAGATAAACAATCAGTTGGTCGTAAGCCATATCTTCAACGACAAGTGGCGCATCAACGCTACCGCCCATTACACCTACGGCAACGGCTACTATCGCAACTACAAGAATGATGCATGGCTTCCGGGCTATGGTATTGCACCTATCGAGGTCGGGGGTGCTTTGGTTGAGAGTACCAACCTTCTGCGCAAGAAGGTGATGGGTAACAACTTTGGCGGTTTGGTCGCTTCGGCTGCCTATACGGCAGAGCGAGTATCGCTGACGCTCGGTGCTTCGGCATCGCTCTATGACGGAGTCCACTATGGCGAGATTTCGGGTTTGACCGAGGCTCCCGACTTCGCCACTGCGGAGTACTATCGCAACTATACAACAAAGTGGGACGCATCGTGCTTTGCAAAGGTCGATTGGTTGATTACCAAGGGGTTAAACCTCTATGCCGATGTGCAGTATCGCCATATTACACATGTTATTTCGGGCGTAAATGACAACTTCGATGACACTACGGGGGCGATGCAGAGCCTAAATATCAATCGCCACTACAATTTCTTCAATCCTAAACTCGGTTTGCACTACTCGTTTGCTCGTGACCACGCTGTTTATGCTTCGGCAGCGGTGGGACAGAAAGAGCCTACGCGCAACAACTTCACCGATATCCGCAAAGGCGAGTACCCGACAGCCGAGAAGATGCTCGATATCGAGGCGGGATATACCTATAATACAAAAATTGTGTCGCTCGGCATTAACCTATATTATATGATGTATCGTGACCAGCTTGTGCAGACGGGCGAGTTGTCCGATACGGGCGAGTTGCTCTCGCGCAATGTTCCCGACTCGTACCGCCGAGGTGTGGAGTTGTCGTTGGCGGTAAATGCTACGAAGTGGTTTTCGCTCGGTGGAAATGCCACATTGAGCCAAAACCATATCAAAAACTATGTCGATTATATTGATGGCGTAGCGTTTGAGCGTGGTCGCACTACGATTGCCTACTCGCCTTCGGTTATTGCGGGTACATTCTTCGACTTCCATACGCACGGCTTTGCTGCACGACTCTCAACTCGCTATATCAGCAAGCAGTACCTTACAAACGGTCAGTACGAAGATTTAACCCTGCCGCGCTACTGCGTGAGCGACCTTGATATCTCCTATACGCTTCGCACAAAGCGTATTGAGAAGGTGCGATTTGGTGTAAAGATTGGCAACTTGTTCAATGCCAAGTATTGCGCAAGCGGCTATGGTGGCTCGTGGTTGGAGGGTGCAACCCTTGCAGAGCGTGGCTCGTGGGCTTGCTACTTCCCACAGGCAACCACTTCGGTGCTCGCGAATGTTACGGTAAACTTTTAATCTATTTCAATGGAACTGAAACTGATTTTACAGATTGTGGGCGTGGTACTCGGACTGCTATACTTGTGGTTGGAGTACCGAGCCAACATTTGGTTGTGGGTAGTGGGGGCAATTATGCCCTGCGTACACTGCGCACTCTACTACCAATCGGGATTGTATGCCGACTGCGCCATGCAAGGCTACTATATATTGGCAGGTTTGTATGGTCTGATAGCGTGGTTGTTGGGGCATAAGCGCAAAGACAACCCGCTGAAAATCGCACATACCCCCTTGCGCCTTATAGTACCGTTGGTGGTCGTATATGGAGTACTCCACGCTGCAATATACTACTTGCTGGTGGAATTTACCGACAGCAGTGTACCATTTTGGGATTCGATGACTACGGCTCTGTCGATGATAGCGATGTGGCTATTGTCGCGCAAATACTTGGAGCAGTGGCTCGTATGGCTTGTAGTGGATATGATAACCGTAGGGCTGTATATCTATAAAGGCATACCCCTTACGGGTTGTTTGTACGCACTATACTCGGCACTTGCGGTGGCTGGCTATCTGCGTTGGAAACGACAAGCTGTTACAAACCTTTAACTAATAAGAGTCGTGCTAAAACACGACTCTTATTCCTATCTGCATACGCCAGCGAGAGAGGAGGTCATTACGCGATACCGAGCCTCCGACAAAGCGATATTTCGGTGTGCGATTGCCCTCCGCATCGGTTGCATAGTCGTAAATCTCCACAGGCGAAATACGATACTTCGAGGTGTAGTAGCTTGCCCCCCAATCCTTCGAGAAGAGTGAGCCGAGATTTATCACATCGAGTGTAATCTGCACCTTGCGTGAGGTGTTCGCACCGAAGTATATATCCTGCGCAATATGGAGGTCGAGATGGTGCTCGAAAGGTGTCTGCAAGGCGTTTCGTGCAAGGAACTTACCACGCGAACGGCGCAGGGCAGGTGTCGCCTCGATATACTCACCAAAGGCTACACGATGCTCCTCACTCTCGAACTCCATAGCCTGCAACTCCGAGGCGGTAGGTACATAGATTGTGGTGTTGCCGTAGCTGCTGTCGTTATTGGCATCTTCGCCTGCGTAGGTGAGCGAGTAACGCATACCCGAATAGCCCTGATAGAGCAACGAAATGGTCGTACCAAGCACCTTCGCATAGCGAGGTGTGCGATACGAGAGCGATGCCGTAATCTTGTGCGGAACATCGAACAAGGAGTAACTCAATTCGGGTGCATTGCTATCTGCCGAATAGTTGCGACTCCAAGTGTTGAGTGCCTGTGCCGAGATACCGTCCATTACCGAGTAGGAGTGCGCGAAGGTGTAGGCTGCGTAGAGGTCCAAACCGAAGCGGAAATGCTTTGCCACCGATGCACTCACCGAGTAACCATACCCTTTCGAGGTGTTCGACAAGAGGTAAATCGAGGAGTATGACTTCGCTAACGAGGTGTCGTAGAGGGTTGTGGTGTTCTGCTCGTTTGCGAGGGCCGAATTTACGGCATAGAACTTACCTCCCTTATCCTGTGCAGTGAGGTTGGTTATCAGGAGATCGTTTATCGACTTCGAGAAGATGCCCTCGACCATAAAGTGCCACCCTTTATACTCCTGCTCCAAGGCGAGAGTTGCACGCGCCACCTGCGGATAGCGGAAATCCTTTGCCACGATATTCAACATCGGATTTGACGACACTCCAACCGTTCCCGAAGGCTCCTCGCCAAACTTTGGTACGCTCTGTCCCTTGCTGCTGTCGAGTGTGTAGCCTTTTTGTGTCATACCGCTATTGGAGAAGCAGTTGGATATCCACACAAACGGTATTCTGCCCGAGAATATACCCACTCCACCACGCAACAAGGTCGAAGCCTCTGCGCTCTTGGCAATCTGCCAGCGCACTCCGATACGGGGCGAAACAAGCACCGTAGGGCGAGGTACTTGGTTGGTTTTGACGCCATACTTTTGGGCTATTTCAGAAGAGTTGAACGCCTCATTTGTGGGAGGGTTTCCGAATATCACAGGGATATCGGCTCGAAGACCATAGGTCATCGAAAAACGAGGCGAGGCGTTCCACTCATCCTGAATATATACGCCAAATTGTGCCGAAGTTATATTTGTGTAAGGATTGTCCGAGTAGTTGCGCACATACTTGCGAGCCTTGTCCTGCAAAAAATCGTCAAGGGTGTCGTAGGTATATGCTCCCAAAGCATTTGCCATATAGAGGCACGAGGAGTTGAAAATCTCGTTGTGCGTACCTATTGTGATGGTGTGCGAATCGGCATAGTAGGAGAAGTTGTCGGTCAGCGTTATGGTGTTTTGCACCAAATCGTTCATAATAGCAAAGGGGTCTGTACCGATATATACCGAGGTGTTGTCGCCATCATGCATCTTCTTAATCTCTACATAAGGGAATTTCGCACCACTCATAGCATCGCGACCATCGTGTACTCGGGTGTAGCCCACGCGGAACTCGTTAAACATCTTCTCCGAAACACGCGAGTTCAACTCGGCAACCAATGAGTGGGTGTCGGCAATCGAGGTGTAACCCTCGCCATTGAAGCGCAAAAGCGTTGCACTCGACACAAACTCATCTTTCCTCGCATCGAGAAAGTTGTATCGCAACGAGAGGTTGTGGCGTGACGATATGTTCCAATCGAGTCGTGCAATCAATGAGCCTGTATGCCTTTTCAGCGTCTGCATACCGTAACCGCCACCATCGTAGCCCGTAAGTTCGTAGTAACGATTGGCGATGGTCGCTGCATCTGTTGCCGAGATGTTGCAACCACTATCGCCCACATAGTAAGACGATGGCGAGGAGTCGAGGTTGAACTCGCCATTGAGGAAGAAAAACAACTTGTTTTTGACTATTGCACCTCCGAGCGAAACGCCGTAAATCTGTGTCTGCTGCTCGGCAAGTTTTGCCCCATTCAGCGGACTGCGACCATAGAAGTTGTTATCGTTGTAGTAGGCGTATGCCGTACCAGAAAAGTTGTTTGTACCCGACTTGGTAATCGCATTTATACCGCCACCACTAAAACCACCCTGTCGCACATCAAACGGTGCGGTAACAACCTGAATATCCGAGATAGCATCAAGCGGAATGGGGTTAGCGCCCGCCAAACCTCCGTTTGTACCCGTAGAGGTCAAGCCGTACATATCATTCGAGGCTGTACCGTCAATTTGGAAGGAGTTGTAGCGCGAATTTGTACCGGCAATGGAGATACCTCCGTCTTTCGACACCATCGCCTGCGGAGCAAGGCGTGTGATGTCGTCAATGGAGCGAGATACGGTAGGCGTGCGCTCTATAATATCGCTATGGAAAACCTCTCCTGCACCCATACGGCTCTCGGCGAACTTGTCGCCTGTAACTACCACCGCATCAATGTTATGCGTGTCGTATAGTTGTGCGTCTATCTGTTGCTTTTCGCCTAACGAGAGGGCGATATCATCGAATTTCTTCTCTTTGTAGCCGACAAACGAGAACTCCACCGTATATGGTGCGCCAACACGCAAGCCTTGCAGGCGATATGCTCCGTTCGTGTCGGTAACCGTACCATATATTGTTTCGGTTGGCAGGTGCGTAGCCACGACCGTAGCACCTACCAATGGCTTGCCGTTATTGTCCGTAACAAAACCCTGCAACGATGCAGTGGTCGATTGTGCGGTAGTTGTCATTGCCACCACCAAAGCAAATAAAGCAAGTGTAAAACGCTTCATATCTGTACAAAAAAAATAAAATGTCCCAAACATAATTCGGGACATTATAACCACAAATGAAGGTTGATTTTGAATGAGAGATTTCAAGGCTTGCGAAGTTCGAGAAACCGCAGCATACTAAGCGTATGTGAGGATTTCGAGAACAAGCGTAACGCAGAAATCGCCATTCACAAATCTACCGACACTCTCTCATCCGGACTTTAACCGTCGGTATCGGAATTTCACCGATTCAGTCCCATAGGATTGCAATTTACTATAAATCACCGCCATAGGGAGTCGCGGACTATCACCGCCGGTAGGGAATTACACCCTGCCCCGAGTATTCGTAGTGCAAAGATAGCAAAAAAGTTAAAACTAAAAGAAAAAAGAGTTGGAAATTTTACAATCTCCAACCCTCTATATCCGTAAATCGGATTTTTAGAATGTGTAAGTATTTACAGTTGTACCATAGAAATCCTCTACAACGACATCCATACGCTCCTGTGTTGCACGGAGATTGATGACATTGTTGGTAGCGTTTTCGAGGATAGGGAACTTACACTTCTTACCTGCCTCGTGCATCTTCGCATTGTGAGTGTAGCCACTAATCATAAGTGTTACACCCGCCTCCTCCAACATCGGAACGAAGAGTTCACGCAACTCCTTGCTTACTGGTGCTGTACCTGCAACAGGAGGGATGTGCATCAAGACAACCTTAAACTTGGCAGTCTGAACATCCTCGCCTTTCAATGCGTTAGCAAGCCACTGCGCCTGCTCCTTACGATAGGTTGTGTAGTCGTGTCCAGAAGCCTTATCCTTCAAATCGTAGCCCGAGTCGAGTACGATAAAGCAGGTTGAACCATAGCGTACAGTGTAGTAAGGTTTACCTGTCGAGGTTGGGAAGTGCGACATATAGTTTCGACCGAGTTTACCTGTCGATTCGTTCACACCACGAGCCATAAATACAGGAACTTCATGCAACGGAGTCTCCTTATTTTTTAGATTGTTTACGCGTCCAGAGATTTTGTTGTACACCGAAGTCTGCTTTGTTTCAGGACCAGATGCCATATCGCCCACAAAGAATACCGCATCGGTACTCTTACGATTTACACGCTGATTGAGGAACTCGTAAGTACCATCAATGCCATGCTGGTCATTCATAATGATACAGTCGATAGACTTCTTGTTGTAGTCGAGAGTTTTTACATAGATATGACGATAAGCAAAGATGCGGGTTGAAGCCACACGACCATACATTGTACGACCACCCTTATTACTTGTAATCTCCTGCGAGTAAGCACGATAACGGAATGCAGACTTGCCGTCTGTGTTAGGATTAGGAATGGTAATACTATGCAACTTTGTAGGCACTTTGCGACCAAGTGAAGTTTGGAAGAATTTCGGACGCTCGAATGCGTAGAAGTGGGTTTTATCGTGCGGAGCAGTCTCCACCCACGAAATAGCAGTCTTGTCTGTTGCCCATACAATGGTTACCGTCTCCTTTGTCACCGCCTGAACATAAGGTCCATAAGTGATTCGGATTGCAAATGCTGATGTTGATACAGCGAGCATCAATGCGAGTGTTAAAATCTTTTTCATTGTTTTAGTTTTATTTGGTTTCTATTATTTTTGACGGAAATATATCTGAATCGGCACTCCCGAAAAATCCCAATGTTCGCGCAGATGATTCTCCAAGAATCGGCGATAGTTCTCGCGGATATACTGCGGAAGATTGCAGAAGAATACAAACTGCGGCGTAGGTGTCGGCAACTGCATCGCATACTTGATACGGATATACTTACCTTTGGTTGAAGGTGGCGGTGTCTCCTCGATAATCGGCAACATATAGTCGTTGAACTCCGAAGTAGGAATACGGCGAGCACGCGATTGATAGACACGGATTGCCGTCTGCAATACATCGAGGATACGCTGCTTGTTCAGAGCCGAGGTAAAGATAATCGGAATATCGTTGAACGGTGCAAGTCGCTTTGCGAGAGCCTCTTTCCACTCCTTCATCGTATTGTTGCTCTTCTCAATCAAATCCCACTTGTTCACCACAATAACACAACCCTTGCGGTTGCGGACAATGAGGTTGTGGATATTCAAATCCTGCGACTCCAAGCCCTGCTGCGCATCGAGCATCAAGATGCAGACATCTGATGCCTCAATCGCACGAATTGAACGCATCACCGAGTAGAACTCCAAATCCTCCATCGTCTTACCCTT
>JAZQHQ010000064.1:0-2047 GCA_045540675.1 Alistipes sp.
AGAAGCATCAATTTAACGCAACTCTGCGTCGCTTAATGCTATTTTATCGAAACTTTTACGATTTCCATATATTGAATTTTACCTCCATAAATCCACATCAACAAACAAGCCTGCCTAACTTTTTCTTGTTAGACAGGCTCTATTTTTATCTATATCTATTCTTAAAAAAACTAATGGCTAAAAGCAAAAAGTAAAAAAACTCTCCACTCTCCACTCTCCACTCTCCACTTTTTTATTATATTTGTAGTGTTTTAACTCTTAAATTGCCGTAAAGATGGTTGAGAAGAAGAGAGCGCAGTTGGCAATGGTTGCCGAGGACGAGTGGCTGCAACCCGTTGAGGAGGCTGTAAATGAGCGATATAACGCCTATTGCCAACATCTTGCCGAGATTGAGCGTGGTGGCTCGATTGTAGATTATGCAAATGGCTATCGCTACTTTGGTTGGCAGTACGATGAGGATATGTCGGGCTGGTGGTTTCGTGAGTGGCTGCCTGCGGCATACGATGTCTATATCTTTGGCGACTTCAATAATTGGCAACGCACACAGTTGCGTTTGAGCAAAGATGTTCACGGCGTATGGAGTATATTTTTGCCCGATGCGATGTACGAGTATCGCCTGACGCACGGCTCGCTCTATAAGTTGCACATTCACGGTCAAAATGGCTGGCACGACCGTATTCCGGCTTACGCTACCCGCCTTATCCAAGACGACAATACGAAGAACTACTCGGCGCAGTTTTGGATTCCGCAACCATTCGATTGGGGCGAGGACAAACTTGTTGTCGATAAAAATAATCTGCTGATTTACGAAACCCATATCGGTATGTCCTCCGAGAAGGAGGGCATCAGTACCTACAAGGAGTTTGAACAGAAGGTCTTGCCTCGTGTCAAGAAGGCGGGTTATAACGCCATTCAGGTTATGGCGATTGCCGAGCACCCATATTACGGCTCGTTTGGTTACCATGTGGCAAACTTCTTCGCTCCATCATCTCGTTTTGGTACGCCTGAGGAGTTGAAATCATTGGTGCGCAAGGCTCACAAGTTGGGCATTGCTGTAATTATGGATATCGTTCATGCCCACTATGTCAAGAACTTTAATGAGGGCATAAACGAACTCGATGGCTCGCCATACCACTACTCGAAGGAGGGTGATGCTGGCTATCAGCAGTATTGGGACTCGAAGATTTTCGACTATGGCAAGCGCGAGGTGGAACACTTCCTCCTCTCGAATGTCAAGTATTGGCTTGATGAGTTCCACTTTGACGGCTACCGCTTCGATGGCGTAACCTCGATGATATATCACCACCACGGCTATACAGACTTCGATTGCCGCGAGAAGTTCTTTGACGAGGGTGTCAATCGTGATGCCTTGGTCTATCTCTCGTTGGCAAACAAACTTGTTCACGACTTCCGCCCCGAGGCTGTAACCATTGCCGAAGATGTCAGCGGAATGCCGGGTATGTGCCGTACAATCGAAGATGGCGGTATCGGCTTCGATTTTCGACTCGGAATGGCGATACCCGACTTTTGGATTCGCCTTATCGAAGACGAGCGCGATGAAGATTGGAATGTCGAGGAGATATGGGGCGTATTGACAAATCGTCTGCCGAAGGTCAAGACGGTGGCTTATGCCGAGTCGCACGATCAGGCAATGGTGGGCGATAAGACTATCGCCTTCCGCCTGATGGACAAGGAGATGTACTTTGCGATGAACAAAGGCTCGGAGAATTTGATGGTGGAGCGAGGTATGGCTCTGCACAAGATGATTCGACTGATGACAATATCGGTGGGTGGCGATGCCTATCTCAACTTTATGGGCAACGAGTTCGGACACCCCGAGTGGATAGATTTTCCGCGTGAGAAGTCGGAGGGCCAAGCGGTCTTAGGAAGACAACATGTTTCCCCAACTCCTTGGCTCACAGAACGACATGGCTACGATCCGACTTAGATGATTCGACTGATGACAATATCGGTGGGTGGCGATGCCTATCTCAACTTTATGGGCAACGAGTTCGGACACCCCGAGTGGATAGATTTTCCGCGTGAG
>JAZQHQ010000065.1:0-53580 GCA_045540675.1 Alistipes sp.
CCACCGCATTTACAAATCTACCCACCCCTAAATCCCCTCCGAGGAGGGGACTTGGTCGCCAAAGGCGATAAGGGAGAGTGCAAAGTTTAACAAAAGACGAGAGAAGAAAATAATTCTTAATTCTCAATTTTTAATTCTTAATTAAAGTGAAGGGAGTCGCCAAGCATCTTGTTAGAACGGTTGTTCTACTTTTGATACTGTTTGTGGGTTGGTTTGCCGGAATGTACTCCGGCAAGCAACTTGCAAATAATCAAGTGCGTGTCTATCTTGGCAACTCACACAATGACAAACTCACACGGGTATTGTCGATGATTGAGAACGACTATGTCGATTCTATCTCGCGCGACTCGTTGGCAGAGTTGGCTATTCCTGCTATACTTCACAAGTTGGACCCTCACTCCGTATATCTGCCACCCAAGCAGTTCGAGGAGGCGGAGGAACCTCTCAAAGGAGAGTTTGACGGTATCGGCGTGGTATTTAATATGGCGACAGATACGGTTATTGTCTTGAATGTTATCCCATCGGGTCCAAGCCGCAAGGCCGGTGTGCAGGGTGGCGACCGCATCATCAAGGTTAATGATACGCTTATCGCGGGGCAGAAGATGTCACAGATATCGGTTATGAAACGCCTACGAGGTCCTCGTGGCACACAGGTAAAACTCTCAATCGAGCGCAAAGGCATCGAAGGTTTAGTCGATATTGTCGTTACGCGCGATGCCATTCCGTTGCATAGCGTAGAGGCATCGTTGATGCTCACCAAAGAGGTCGGCTTTATCAAGTTGTCGCAATTTGCCCGCACCTCGTTTGCCGAGATTAAGAAAGCTCTTGCATCGCTACGCTCACAAGGTATGAAGTCGCTGATTTTCGACCTGCGAGGCAATTCGGGCGGTTTCCTCGACCAAGCAATTCTTATTGCCAACGAGTTTTTGCCTGCCGGCTCATTGATAGTCTATACCGAGGACCGCAACGGCAAACAACTACGCCAATATAGCGATGGTCGTGGTGGCTCGACAGACCTCAAAATGGCGGTTTTGATAGATGAGGCAAGTGCCTCTTCGAGTGAGATTTTGGCGGGGGCCTTGCAGGACAATGACCGCGGAACCATCATCGGTCGCCGTTCATTTGGCAAGGGATTGGTGCAGTCGCAGACACCATTTGAAGATGGCTCGGCACTGCGTCTTACCGTAGCACGATACTACACCCCGACAGGTCGTTCAATTCAGAAGCCCTACACCGCAGGCGAGGGCGAGTCGTATGAACACGACCTTATAGAGCGTTTTAAGCGCAACGAATTCTTCTCGGCAGATAGTATTCACTTTGCCGACTCACTGCGTTACACTACACCGAAGGGCAAGGTAGTATATGGTGGCGGTGGCATTATGCCCGATATTTTTGTACCCCTCGACACACTAAATGTAACAAAGTACTACTCGGAGGTTAGCGGTCGCAATATTCTCTACCGCTACACTATCGAGTACGCCGACCGCCATCGCAAGGCGTTGGAGAGTGCCAAAAATATCGCTGAATTGAAGGTTTTGCTCGATAGCGACAAGGCGTTATTCTCGGATTTTGTGCGCTATGCCGAGCGACAGGGGATAAAGCCTAATTGGAAGGAGATAAATCGCTCACGCGATATTATGGAGGCACAACTACGCGCTTATATCTCGCGCAACTCCGACCTCGAAGATAACGCCTTCTACTACTTTATTTACCCTATCGACCGCACTATACTCCGAGCGATTGAGGAGCTGAAAAGATAGACAAGAGATACCCCACTGTCCTCGTAGGAGAGTGGGGGTTATTCATTTTTCGTTTTTTCGCTTTTCGTTATCGATTATTATCATTCACTAAGGACCTCAATTTTTCATTGTTCGCATCTGCACCGAGCAACTCTTCTATCGAGAGGTGCATGCGGTATCGCCAATAGTGGTGTGCCTCGGCAGGGATATTGATACGCTCACGCTCGATATCGTCACTGCGCAACTCCTCCGACAACGACAACCAATCCTGCAAAGGCAGTATCGTAAGCATCGAAGGCGATGCAAGATGTCGTGCAACAATCTTCTCGCACAACTCCGCCGTAGCCTCCGCAGGAGCATTGCCCTCCTCTCCCAGCACCTTCTCGAAGTAATATTGACGCTCTGCCTCCTCACGCCACCACAAGCGAAGTGGCGACATATCGTGCGTTGAGGTCGAGCAGACCGATAGATAAGGATTACACAAAACATCACCCACACGCACACCATACTCCTTCGGCATACGCTCAATTTCGAGCGATAGAATCTGCTCCTCGCGCATAACCTGCGGCACGCAAGCAGGTATCATTCCCAAATCCTCGCTACACGCCAACATCGGTGTCGAGGCGGTAAGTTTCGCCAATCGCTCTGCTCCCGTCATACCCCAGAAAGTGTTATGGCGGTTGTAATAGAAGTTGTCGTGCAGACGAGCAAAGGCTTGTTGTTGCATCTTTGGCAAAGCCTTGAATTTTTCGGTCGTAAATGGCGAGATACGAGGCACAAAGCCCTCTCCATACGCTATCCACAGCACATTATCATCACCCCAATCGCGCACCACATCACGCTCCTCGTCAAAGTCGAATCCCTCACACCTAATCTCCGTAGCCGAGTATGGCAACGATGGCGCAAAGGCTCCGAGCAGTGCATTTTTAGCACCCTCAGGAACCGCCCAGATGCGGAAGAAACCAAGAATATGGTCTATGCGGTAAGCATCGAAGTAGTCCGCCATCTTGGCAAAACGCGCACGCCACCAAGCATAGTCATTCTCCGCCATCTTCTCCCAATTATATATCGGGAAGCCCCAATTCTGCCCCTCTGCCGAGAAGTCATCGGGCGGAGCACCAGCTGAAGAGCGTACATCGAACAATTCAGGGTTTTGCCAAACATCGACACTTGTGCGCGATACACCGATTGGAAGGTCGCCCTTCAACACAACCCCCTTTGAGTGGAGATAGTCACGCACCTTGCGCAATTGGCGGTCGAGATGATACTGCACATAATAGTAGAAGCCTACCTCCTTCTCGTTGCGCTCGGCAAAGGCTGCACAACGCTTCTCGGCATACTTTGTAAAGGTCTTCCACTCCTCGAAGTTCGCTGTACCATACTTATCTCTCAACACCGAGAACACCGCATACGGCATCAACCACTCACGGTTGCGTTTCTCGAAGTCGCGGAACGATTTGCTCTCCATACAGCGTGTGCCCAACTGCTCGTACAACTTGCGCAGATAGTTCATCTTCGCCTTTACGACACGCTCATAATCGAGGTCAGGCAACGCATTTAACTCCTCCTGCAACGCCTCCATTTCGGCTCTATCAGCCTCACCACGCAGGTAGCCAACATCGCTCAAACGAATATAGAGTGGGTGCAAAGCGAAACTCGAAACGGCATTATAAGGGTAGGAGTCATACCACGAGAACGACATCGAAGTATCATTTATAGGCAATATCTGGATAATACGCTGTCCCGTCTTAGCGCACCAATCACCCAAAAGTTGCAGATCGGCAAATTCGCCCACACCAAAGCTCTGCTCCGAGCGCAGTGAGAATACGGGAACGGCAACGCCTGCACCACGCCACTGCACATTGTCGCGCAGACGCAGACCAAGTGTCAAGTGCAACCTGTCGCTTGCCGGCAAAACTCTATTTTCACCCTGCTCCCATCGCAAAAACTCCCCCTCGGCTGTGGTCACTACAAATTTATACTCAGCGCGTGCGCACTCGCGCAAGGCAATACCCCAGCGGTAGTTGCCGAGATAGCGCATCGGTTGCACCTTTGCCGTATTCCACTCGCCCAACGCCTCGGTAGAGCCAAGCAGAGCAAGTCGCTCGGTAGGTGCAATAGCAGCCTCAACCTCTATATAATGCGCAGCATCTGTCATCAATGGTTGCGACTCTATGGCACGGGCAAATATGCTCTTACGGAACATCGAGGAGTAGAGCGCCTTGTTCTGTGGCTCATCGTGCCAATGGTCCAACACCTCAACCTCCCTACAACCCGCAATTTCGGTCAGCAGATGCCCCTCGCCATACTCTGTACGAAGAGTCTGTCGCCCCTCAACAACACGGTAGGAGTAGCGGAAAGGTCGGTCGGAGTGTAGTTCGATATCGGCACTCCAAAAGTCGCCCTCCTCATGACGCATAGCGGTAGCCTTGCCCTCAGCAGGCACAATTTGTAGTTTAGCACCCTCGGTGGTGCAGTAGTGTAGTCTTAAAGTTGCTTTCATATCTCAAATTTATGCAAAATCTTCGATATATGCAATAGCAAAACGGGCGGGTTTTCAACAAGTTATTATATATAACGGAAAACGGAGAACTTTTTATAAAATTGAGATTTAAGCAGATGAGAGCAAGGCATACAAGAAGCCCGATGCGCAGAACAAAAAAAATTAAAAATCATTTTAGAGAGGCAAATATAAGGCGCACAAGAAATCCGCTTGCGCAGTTTACTAAGCGTAAATGAGCAAGCGGATTATCGCAGAGCAACGCAATAGTTGCCCTATAAAATGGTTTTTACGAAAGGAAGGCAAGCAAAATACCTGCTGCCACTGCCGAACCTACCACACCCGCTACATTCGGTCCCATAGCATGCATAAGGAGGAAGTTCGATGGATTCTCCTTCTGACCTACGGTCTGCGATACACGGGCTGCCATAGGCACTGCCGATACACCTGCCGAACCGATAAGTGGGTTGATCTTCTTACCCTCCGGCAAGAAGAGGTTCATAAACTTAGCGAGTAGCAGACCTCCCGCAGTACCGCAACTGAATGCTACAATACCCAAAACAAGGATACCGAGAGTCTTGAAGTTGAGGAACGAATCCGCAGTAGCGGTAGCACCTACCGAGATACCGAGGAAGATAACAACGATGTTCATCAACTCGTTCTGTACGGTCTTCGACAAACGATCTACAACGCCACACTCCTTCATCAAGTTACCGAGCATCAAGCAACCAACGAGTGGTGCAGCCGATGGGAGAAGCAACGAGATGATGATGGTGATGATAACAGGGAAGATAATCTTCTCTGTCTTCGACACCTGACGCAACTGCGACATCTTAATCATACGCTCCTTCTTGGTGGTGAGAGCCCTCATAATAGGTGGCTGAATCACAGGAACAAGAGCCATGTACGAGTAAGCCGCAATAGCGATAGGTCCCAACAAATCCGGAGCAAGACGCGCGGTCAAGAAGATAGAGGTAGGACCATCAGCACCACCAATAATACCAATCGAACCGCACTCGTTAGGCTCAAAGCCCAACGCCTTTGCGCCCAAGAAGGTTGCAAAGATACCGAGCTGCGCCGCAGCACCGAGCAAGAAGCTCTTTGGATTAGCGATAAGTGGACCGAAGTCGGTCATCGCACCTACTCCCACGAAAATCAAGCAAGGGTAGATACCGAGCTTAACACCGAGGTAGAGGTAGTCGATAAGACCAGCCTTATCCACGAAGATATCCCAATGAACATGACCGCCTGCAAACAACTCCGAGTGGAACATCTCTGCACCCGGAAGGTTTGTAAGCAACATACCAAAAGCGATAGGGAGCAAAAGCAGTGGTTCAAACTGCTTCTTAATTGCAAGGTAGAGAAGGAAGCAAGCGAGTGCAATCATCACCGCGAACTTCCAGCCACCCGGTGCAAAGAAGGCTCCAAATCCCGAAGTTGTGGCAAAATCTGCCAAACTTTCGAGAATGAAATTAGACTGCAATAGTGAAATCATAACGCCTACTCAATAACAAGTAAAACATCACCCTCCATTACAGTTGCACCTGCCTGAACAAGCACCTGCTTAACAACACCGCCACGCTCTGCATCGATGTTGTTCTCCATCTTCATAGCCTCCAACACGAGGAGAGTCTGACCAGCCGCTACGGTGTCACCCTCCTTAACATTGATAGAGAGTACAGTACCCGGAAGCGGACAAGCAACCTTCAAGCCACCGGCAGCAGGAGCCGCAGCAGCAGGCTTGGTTACGATAGGGGTCTTTGGAGTTACCGAAAGACCGGTAGCCTCTGGAGCAGCGGTAACTTGTGGCTTCTTTGCAACAGGAGCCTTGCCACCTGCAATCTCAACATCGTATTTTGTACCATTTACGGTAACATGCGCCAATGTTGACGCCTCGTTAATATCGTCAATCTTAACCTCGTAAGAGTTGCCGTTAATTGTCAATGAATACTTTTTCATTTCGTTTCTAAATCTCTAAAAATTATTTACGCTCAGGTACCTGAGTCAATCCGTGAATTTTCGAACTCCAAGGCGAGTATGCACGAGCGATGCGGTGGATAGTAATCATCTCCGACTCCTGGTCGTGCAAGTTGCTCTTGTAGAGTTTCAAGGCAGTGATAATAGCCGCTGCAATCTCTTGGTTGGTAATTGCTTCGTGCTCATCGGCAGCAGCAGCTCCCTTTGTAGCAACCTTCGCAGCCTTCTTCTGACGAGTGAACGCCCAACCCATACCCTTCATCACAAAGATAAGGAGTACAAGTACGGTAAACACCATCAAGAAGCCGACACCAGCCATCAGCAACATCTCGGGCCAGCCTACATTTGCAAATTTATCCATAGTTCAAATTTGTTTTACGGTTTGGACTACAATGGAATATTCGAGTGCTTACGAGCAGGGTTCTGCAAACGCTTGGTTGCCAACGACTGCAAAGCACGGATAATACGGAAACGAGTGTTACGAGGCTCGATTACATCATCGATGTAGCCATAGCGAGCTGCGTTGTAAGGGTTCGAGAACAAATCCTTGTACTCCTGCTCCTTCTCTGCTACAAACTTAGCCTTAGCCTCAGGGTCAGTGAACTCTGCCAAAGCCTTTGCGTGCAACACCTCAACTGCACCCGATGCGCCCATAACAGCGATCTCTGCCGATGGCCAAGCGTAGTTGATATCGCCACGGATATGCTTCGAAGACATCACGATATAAGCACCACCATAAGCCTTACGCAATGTAACGGTTACCTTCGGTACAGTAGCCTCGCAGTATGCGAAGAGCAACTTTGCACCGTGGGTAATAACGCCACCATACTCCTGAGTTGTACCAGGCAAGAATCCAGGAACATCTACGAGGGTTACGAGTGGAATGTTGAATGCATCGCAGAAACGAACAAAGCGAGCAGCCTTACGCGAAGCGTTGATATCGAGCACACCTGCCATAAACTTAGGCTGGTTAGCGATGATACCTACCGACTGACCGTTGAAACGAGCGAAGCAGGTGATGATGTTCTTAGCGTACGAAGCAGCCGACTCCAAATAGTCGCCATTATCAACGATAGCCTTGATAACATCGTACATATCGTAAGCCTGGTTAGGGTTGTCAGGGATAATCTCGTTGAGCGAATCCTCCAAGCGAGCGATAGGGTCGGTACACATTGCCAATGGAGCATCCTCCATATTGTTCTGTGGCATGTAAGAGATGAGTTTGCGAATCAAAGCAATACCCTCCTCCTCGGTATCAACTGCGAACTGTGCAACACCCGACTTTGTTGTGTGAACTACTGCGCCACCCAACTGCTCCTGTGTTACATCCTCACCGGTTACGGTCTTAACAACCTTCGGACCTGTCAAGAACATATTCGAAGTGTTCTTCTTCATGATGATGAAGTCGGTCAAAGCCGGCGAATAGACTGCGCCACCTGCGCAAGGACCGAAGATAGCCGAAATCTGCGGAATAACACCCGAAGACATCACATTGCGCTGGAAGATGTTAGCGTAACCTGCCAAAGCATTTACACCCTCCTGAATACGAGCACCACCCGAGTCGTTCAAGCCGATGCATGGTGCGCCGTTGCGCATTGCCATATCCATAACCTTGCAAATCTTGTCGGCCAAAGCCAACGACAACGAACCTGCTGTTACGGTAAAATCCTGTGCAAAGACATAGACGAGGCGACCATCGATAGTACCGTAACCTGTTACTACACCATCACCGAAAGTGTGCTTCTTCTCCATTCCAAAGTCGTAGCAACGGTGAGTTACGAACATATCGAACTCCTCGAAGCTGCCCTCATCGAGCAACATCTGAATACGCTCACGAGCAGTGAACTTACCCTTCTCGTGCTGCTTTGCGATAGCCTTCTCGCCACCACCCATACGAGCCGTTTCACGGTTCTCGATGAGTTTGTTGATTTTGTTTTGAATTTCGCTCATAATAGTTTTATAGGATTTTTATGTTTGATTACTTCTTCTCGCACAACTCTGTGAGGATACCCTGTGTGCTCTTTGGGTGAAGGAATGCAATAGTCATATCGTCAGCGCCCTTGCGTGGAGTCTTGTCGATAAGACGGATACCCTGAGCCTCGGCGTCAGCCAACTGCTCCTCGATACCCTCAACGGCGAGAGCCATGTGGTGGATACCGATACCCTTGTTCTCGATAAACTTTGCAATTGTCGAATCCTCCGAAGTTGCCTCCAAAAGCTCAATCTTGGTCTGACCAAGCATAAAGAATGCGGTGCGAACCTTCTGGTCTGCAACCTCTTCGATTTTGTAACACTTCAATCCGAGTGCGCCCTCCCAATAAGGAATCGCCTCATCAAGGCTCTTAACTGCGATGCCGAGATGCTCAATGTGAGATACTTTCATAGTTTTAGTTTTTATTTGGTTAAAGAAAAAATTTGTTCTACATATTGCGTTGGAGGTATACACCCTCACAATCTTGGCAAAGATACCATTTCCTATGGAAATAAACAACACTTTTCGGAAAAGTTTTTGCCTTTTGTGAATTTAGTAACACATCGCTCATATGTTCACGATTTTTTTGTATATTTGCTATCCAATTAGAAAGCTATCTCTATATTATGATGAACCGCATTTACAAGTCGTTGATATTCGGCATATTACTCTCTATCCACACCGCAGCAATCGCTGCGCCAAAGGAGGTTGCGCCCGAAGAGCGCGTACCGCTTGCCGACCCGTTTATCATGTTGCACGGCGACACCTACTACGCCTACGGCACCCACTCCCGCAACGGCATTGTAGTTTACACCTCGAACGACTTGAAAGAGTGGCGCAAAGCGGGCTTGGCTCTCCACAAGAGGAACTCCTATGGCGAGAAGTGGTTTTGGGCTCCCGAGGTCTATCATATCGATGGGAAATTCTATATGTATTATACTGCCGAGCAACGCATCTGCGTAGCGACAGCCGACTCGCCAATAGGGCCATTCAAACAAGTTCGCCAAGAGCCTATGCACCCTGGGAAACATGTTATCGACAACACTCTTTTTATCGACGACGATGGTACGCCATATCTGCTCTATGTGGTTATAAACAAAGGTTTTCGCATCTATATTTCCGAGCTCGAAAAGGACTATATGACCATTAAGCCGGGCTCCGAAACTTTCTGCATCCGTCCGAAGCAACGCTGGGAGAGAGAGGAGGGAAAGGTCAACGAAGGCCCAAGCATCGTCAAGCACAAGGGTACCTATTTTTTACTCTACTCGGGCAATGGCTACACAAGCCAAAAATATGGTATCGGCTGTGCCACGGCAACCAACATTCGCGGTCCGTGGAAGAAGTTGCCGAACAACCCAATACTGCAATTTCCACGCGACCTTGTAGGCAGTGGGCACGGAGCCCCATTCTACGACAAGAAAGGACGCCTGCACTATGTCTTCCACGCCCATTACAGCAAGGAGAAGATTCACCCGCGTTGCATGTATATCAGCCGTGCCGCAATCAAATATATCGACAAAAACGAGCAGTTCGTTATCAGCGACCGCTACCGCACCCCTCAAATAGTTAGAGAGTAGTGAGGATAGAGGAGAGGTAGGTGGCAAGAAAGATAATTTTTGATTTGCTTTGCAATTTGCCCCTATTCCTGTTTGGTCTTTCGTCGGAAAAAGGCTATCTTTGTAGTTGATTAGGATTTTGCAGAGATATGAAGAGAACTATCATATATATAGCAGTGGCGATTGCGGGGTTGTTCGTGGCGATAAATGCCGAGGCGCAGACCATCTCGCTCGGAGAGCGCACTCCTCGTCTAAAAAAGGCAAAGTGGCTGAATGGCTACACCCCCGAAAAGTCCGATTTTACATATATCGAGTTTATCCACTCGGCAAGTATCCCGTGTCGCAACTCTGCGGAACGCATACACAAAATTATCAAAGGGCTTGGTAACACGACTTTTATTCTAATTTCCCACCAAAGCGCAACCGAGATTAGCCATTGGGTAACCGAGCATATCGATACCCACTCGGGCGTTATTATCGAGGATACTCGCATTCGCACCTCCTTTGGCGTGAATTATGCCCCTTACGCCGTAATTCTCGACCATAAACGAAGAGCTTTATGGTTTGGAAATCCACAGATTCTCAATCGTATAACGATTGAGAAATTAACGGAAAACGGAACTGACGCCAACTGACGCACGAAGCAAGAGCAGAAGCAAAGTTTACTTTGATTGTGCCTTGCAAGAAGGAAGAAAATGAAACATTAGAACCGAGAGCAGAGGGTGCTTGCACACTTTGCCGAGGTGCGAAGGAAGAAAAGCCCTCGAAGAGGGGTTAAAACGGAAAACGGAAAACTAATTTTAATCCTGCAAATATGAGTTTTACTAAAATAGACCACTACGAACGAGGCGAGTACAGAGATACTCACCACGACAGCGCACTCTCGGTTACCGATGGCGTTGCCGACCAGCCGATTGTAAATCCCTACTTCGTCAAGAAGCGCCGCCGCAGACTCACGACAGACGAATTTGTGGAGGGGATTTTAGCGGGCAATATTACTATTCTCTCGCAAGCGATAACCCTTATCGAGAGCAACAACCCCGACAACTACGCACAAGCGCAGGAGATTATCGAGCGTTGCCTTCCGTATGCCGGTAACTCGGTACGCATCGGCATCACGGGTGTTCCGGGGGCAGGAAAATCGACCTGGATTGAGGCGGTTGGAAATATGGTTACATCGTTGCATCACAAGTTGGCGGTATTGGCTATTGACCCCTCATCGGAGCGTAGCGGTGGCTCAATCTTGGGCGACAAAACCCGAATGGAGACCATCTGCCACAACCCCGATATCTTTATCCGCCCTTCGCCTTCGGCTGGCTCACTCGGTGGCGTGGCACGCAAAACTCGCGAAACGGTTGTATTGTGCGAGGCGGCTGGCTTTGATGTGATTTTCATCGAAACCGTAGGCGTTGGTCAATCCGAAACTGCCGTTCATTCGATGGTCGATATGTTCCTTTTATTGCAGATTTCGGGTGCAGGCGACGAGTTGCAGGGCATCAAGCGAGGTATTATGGAGATGGCTGACCTGATGGTTATAACCAAAGCCGATGGCGAAAACAAGGTCAAGGCGGAGGTTGCACGCCGACAATTCCAAAATGCGTTGCACCTCTTCCCAACCCCTGAAAGCGATTGGAGGGCAAAGGTCTATACCTGCTCCTCGCTCGAAGGTGTCGGCTTGGAGGAGATTTGGAAGGGTGTGGAGGAGTACCTCGAACATACCAAGGGCAACGGTTACTTCCAGCACCACCGCAACGAGCAGAATAAGTATTGGATGTACGAGAGCATAAACGAAACCTTGAAGAGTCGCTTCTACCTCAACCCCGAAATCGAGAGCCACATAGCCGATGTCGAGCAGCGCGTTCTCGATGCGAAGTTGAGTTCGTTTATTGCAGCGAAAGAGCTGTTGGATATCTATTTCGGCAAGGCGAAATAGATATCCAAATTGACAATTGATGAATTGACAATTGACAATTAAAGGTTTTTATTTTATTATGAAGATAGTAGTACTTACGGGAGCAGGTATTTCTGCCGATTCGGGTATTCCGACCTATCGCAGTAGCGATGGTTTGTGGGCAAACTACAAGATTGAGGAGGTCTGCACTCCCGAAGCGTTGGAGCGTGATAGAGCGAAGGTCATCAACTTCTACAATATGCGCCGCCGAGAGATGGCTGGCAAACAGCCAAATGCAGGACATAAGGCGTTGGCGGAGTTGGAGAAATACTTTGATGTGGAGATTATTACGCAGAATATCGACAATCTGCACGAACTTGCCGGCTCGACCAAAATCACCCACCTTCACGGCGAACTTACCAAGTTGCGCGAGGAGAGTGGCGAGAAGTATATCACCGAGATTGGTCTGCGCGACCAGACGCTTGACGAAACTGCTCCGAATGGCGAGTTGTTGCGCCCACATATTGTCTTTTTTGGCGAGGCGGTGCCGATGTTCGACAAGGCACGCGACATCGTCAAAGAGGCTGATATACTGATTGTTGTTGGTACTTCGTTAGCGGTCTATCCTGCGGCTTCGTTGGTGGGCTGGGTAAAGAACAATGATGTACCGATTTATGTTGTAGACCCATCAACACCGAAAATTCCGTTCCTTCGTAACCGCATCTTCCACACGAAGGAGCGAGCAGCGATTGGTCTGCCAAAGTTGGTCGCACAACTGAAAGAGTTTGCAGATATCCGCAAACTCTAATTAGAAATTAAGAATTAAAATTGGCTAACGGCTAACAGCTAACAGCCCAATAAAGAAGAGTATGACTTACGCAATTATTTCGACCGAAAAGGGTGATATGAAAGTGGAACTCTACGAGAAGGAGACACCTATCACCGTAGCAAATTTTGTTAAACTCGCCGAGTCGCGCTTCTACGATGGTTTGACTTTCCACCGCGTGATTCCCGAATTTGTAATTCAGGGCGGTTGCCCTATCGGCAATGGCGCAGGAGGTCCGGGTTGGACTATTCCGTGCGAGACCGATGCCGAGCGTCAGTACCACGACCGAGGTGTGCTTTCGATGGCACACCGTGGCAAGGATACGGGTGGCTCACAGTTCTTCATCTGCCACAACCGCCGCAACACCCAGCACCTCGATGGCGTTCACACCTGCTTTGGCAAGGTAGTAGAGGGCGAGGATGTGATTGATGATATTCGTCCGGGCGACCTTATCTTCTCGGTAACAATAATCGAGGAGTAAAAGCAGTTTGAATAGTAAAGGCTGACCCCAAAAGTCAGCCTTTTTGTTATTTAACGTTTTGAAGCTCCACCAACTTGGCATAGACACCGCCCTTGGCAAGTAAGTCTTCATGCTTACCCTCCTCAACGATGCGACCTTCATCTATAACAAATATGCGGTCGGCATTCATAATGGTCGAGAGGCGATGGGCAATAACCACAGATGTACGACCTTTAAGAAGTTTAGTCAAAGCATCTTGCACCAATTTCTCACTCTCGGTATCGAGAGCAGATGTCGCCTCATCAAGGATAAGGAACTCCGGATTTTTGAGCACTGCACGGGCAATACTCAAACGCTGACGCTGACCACCCGATAGTTTTGCTCCTCTATCGCCGATATTGGTATCATAACCTTCGGAACTCTCCATAATAAAGTTGTGGGCATTTGCCACCTTACAAGCGGCAACTATCTCGTCATCAGTTGCATCGGTGCGACCGAGTGCTATATTGCTCTTTATGGTGTCGTTGAACAGTACCGTTTCCTGCGATACAAGGCTCATTGCCGAACGCAAAGAGTCTTGTTTATAATCACGGATAGATACTCCATCGATAAGAATCTCTCCACTATCGGTGTCATAGAAACGCTCCATCAACTCGCTCAAAGTCGATTTTCCACCACCCGAAGGACCTACCAAAGCCACTGTTTCACCCTTGCGCACCTCGAATGATACTCCATGTATAATTTCGCGCGACTCATCGTACGAGAAGTGCACATCGCGGAACTCTATCTTATCGTTAAAACCCTCAAACTCCTTGGCATCGACAGCATCGGTAATCTCATTTTTGCTGTCAAGCACCTCAAAAATTCGCTCTCCCGCTGCAACACCCTGATTAATATTGGCAAATTGGTCGATAAAGGCGCGTACGGGTCGTGTAATCTGCGAGAAGGCAGCAATAAAAGCGATAAATCCCGCAGCACTCAACGCATTATTCATCACAAGAGTACCTCCGAATACCAATATAATTGCCACTGCCGTAATTCCGAGAAATTCGCTCATAGGCGATGCCAACTGCTGACGGCGAGCCATCCAAAGCAGAGTCTCCGAAAGGGTTTGATTGAGCGCATGGAACTTCTCCTTGATGTAATCAATAGCGGTGTATGTCTTCAATATCTTGATACCTCCGAGCGACTCGTCCAATACACTCACCAACTCGCCCATCTGCTGTTGGCTTTTACTTGCCGGATAGCGCAATTTCTTGACAATGCTACCGATAATAAAACCTACCATCGGTAAGAAGAGTACCGAAAAGAGTGCCAACTGCCACGATATACTCAACATCAAAACGAGATAACCAATAATCAGGAACGGCTCACGGAATGCCACCTGCAAGGTATTTGTGATACAATACTGCACCACAGCAACATCCGAAGTGATACGCGAGATGATATCGCCCTTACGCTGACCACTGAAATAGCCGACATCTTTACCTATAACGCTATCGAACATCGCGTTACGCATACGCTGGATAGTGTTGGTACGCATACTCTCAACCGTATAGCCCCCAAGGTAGCGGAATAAGTTCGATAACAAATTCATTGCTATGAGCACCACTGCCAACATCGCAAGTACCTTTGTGATAACCCATTCAGTACCAAATACATGGGTATAGATATAGTTGAGCCACATCTGTAACGCCTCGCCCTTGAACGAAAGCGGAGGCATTTCATATACCGGTTGAAAAGCGTATCCCTCCGAGAACATTGCGTTCAGGATAGGCATAATCATCGCGTAGTTGAATGTGTTAAATAGTGCGTGCAATGCCGCAAAAAAGAAGTATGGCACTGCATATCTGCTAATTGGTCTTGCAAAACCAAGCAATCGTAAGTAGGTCTTGAACATAGAGTCTATTTGTTATACTAAACCCTCTTCGTGGTATTCGTGTACTGATTTTATGTAGTGTGCGATTGTCTCCTCCATCGACACAAACGACTTTCCTCCTGCTGCGTTTTTATGACCTCCGCCATTGAAGTATCGGCGGGCAAAGGTATCGACATCAACATCGCCACGCGAACGAAGCGATACACGGATAAAACCTGTTTGTGCGGTAAACATCGCCGACATCTTCATCTTCTTAATCGTAAGCGGATAGTTCACAAAGCCCTCGTTATCGCCCTGCTGGAACCAATAACGGCGCATCTCCTCCTCGGTGAGCGACATATAAGCGACACGACCACCGAGCAAGGTCTTCATCTTGCGATTTATGGTATAGCCGAACAACTTGGCACGCCCCTCGGTGAAGGAGTTATAGACATTGTTATAAATCTGCGGGATATTGATACCCGTAGCCGACAATGCTGCAACCGCCTCGAATAGATCGGGTGTAAGATTCGAGAATGCGAAGTTGCCCGTATCGGTCATAATGCCAACATATAGTTGCGTTGCAACCTTTTCGGTTACGACCTCTTTGCCATAGAGCGCCACAATTACCGAGTACATCAGAAATGCGGTACTCGAAGATTCGGGATATGAGAACATAATATCGAATCCCTCAGCAGGGAAGAGGTGGTGGTCGATAAGAACTCTTTTTGCGGTAATATTTTTTGCCACAGCCTCGCCCAATGCATCGGCGCGAGTAAGAGAGTTCATATCGGCACAAACGATTACATCTGCCTCATCGAGAGCCTTCTCGGTGCGATGCTCCTCGTCATTGCGATAGATTATGATATTGTTTGAGTCGGGTATCCAACGCAGATAGTACGGATAATTATTGGGCAGTGTGCAGGTAACTTTGTGCCCACGGGCGTTCAGCACCTCTGCCAATGCAAGCGATGAGCCAATAGCATCGCCATCGGGGTTTGTATGCCCCACGATAACGATATTTTTAGGCTCGGCAAGGAGATTTCTGAACTCCTCTATCTTATTTACATCTAATATCATCGGCGCAAATATACAAATAAATTGATAATTGACAATTGATAATTGACAATTAGTTTTCCGCTTTTATGCTTACACGCTTCGTTTGATAGTACTTGCACCACTCGGTGATGCCGCACTGCTCGCACTTTGGTTTGCGGGCAAGGCAGGTGTAGCGACCATGCAAAATTAACCAATGGTGCGCTATCGGAAGAAGATGCGAGGGGATATATTTTTCGAGTTGCAGTTCTGTTGCACGAGGAGTTTTTGCCCCTACCGACAGACCGATACGAGCCGAAACGCGGAAAACATGGGTATCAACGGGCATAACCTCCTTATTCCAAATCACCGCACCTACAACATTTGCCGTCTTGCGACCAACACCGGGCAGACGCATCATCTCCTCTATATCGCTCGGCACCTCGCCACCAAACTCCGCAACCAACATTCGCGCCATAGCCGCCAAGTTTTTCGCCTTATTGTTGGGATAGGAGATGCTGCGGATATATTCGTAAATTTCCTCTGCGGTTGCCTTTGCCATATCGTATGGTGTAGGATACGCCTCGAAGAGTGCCGGCGTAGTGAGATTTACGCGCTTATCGGTACACTGTGCCGACAAAATAACCGCCACCAACAGCTGGTAGGGATTTTCGTAGTTCAACTCACTCTCCGCCACAGGCATCGCCTTCTCGAAGTACTCTATTACAGCCTTATATCGCTCCTCTCTTCTCATACTCATTTATTTTTCGCCAAACGGAACAGTTTCTTCACAAACAGACCGTATGCAATAACATTGCACACCCCCATTTTATCCTCTTTAACCTCTTGCCACCAACGCTTTACGAAATTGCCCACCGAGCCGATATGCGAATATACCCACAATGCCGTATTCATTCTCTCACGCAGGAGATGGTGGCGTTGTTTCGAGTTATTGTATCGCTCGTCAAACCACAACTTTATATTCGATGACGAATCACAAAAAGCGAGGCGTTTTGCAAGGCTTGTACTGTGGCTTACACTATCGGGAAATACGCGATGCACCGCTGTTGCTTTGTCGATATATACCACCTCGGAGTGGGCTGCTACATAGAGCCACATCGGCAAATCCTCGGTCAGCCATTCAGGGTGATTTTCGGGCTTTTCGGTAGCATAATAGTCCAAAACCAACTCTCGGCTCGCCAGCGTTGTACAGTTCTCCACGCTCCAATCGTGCAACATCGCATCGAGCGTGGTATGCCCCTCCCCTATCGGAAAGCGACCGACCAATCTGCCCTCTCCATCTCGGCGTTCGGCAAGAGTATAGCACAGTCCGATACTGCGATTTTGCTCCATCAATGCCACTTGCTCTGCCAAACGGCTATTATCGCACCAATAGTCATCGCCATCGCAGAAGGCGATATATTTGCCCCTTGCAGCCTCAACACAACGGCGATAGTTAGCCCGCCAACCGACATTTTCGGCAGAGGTTATTAAGGTGATTTTATCGGGATAGCAGTCTGCAAAAGTTTTGCATACCCCCAAAGTGTTGTCGTTGCTGCAATCCTCTCCCAAGATTATCTCCACGCCAAAATCACACTCCTGCGAAAGTATCGCATTGAGTGCCTCCGCCAGGTATGGCTCGTGATTGTAGGTGGTAACAATGACCGAAACCAAGGGTTTCATTGCGGTTATAATTTTGTCAATTTTGCCAACTTCGAGAGCAGGGTTTTCTCCTCGCCCGAAGCAAAGCGCACAACCAACTTATGGTCGGTAGCGAGTGGTACAACCTCAATAATCTCACCCCTGCCGAATTTAGGGTGTTCGACACGCTCTCCCACCGCGTAAGCGCACGGCTCCGAGGTAACCTGACCAACAGTTGAAGTATTCATACGGCGCATTCCCGACACATCACGCTGCGGAGTCGGTTGTGGTCGCGAAATAGGCTCTCTGTTAAAATAGTTTTCCGTTTTTCGTTTTCCGGTCTCCGCTTTTTGCTGGTATCGTACATCGAAGCGGCGGCGCAGAGCATCTATTGCCGACTCGTCTTTCGAACCCCCGACAACCTTTACTCCACCCTGCTCTCCACGAGGCTTTGCGTGAAGATTGAAGTCGCACTCAACAAATTGCTCGTCAATCTCCGAAAGGAAACGGCTCGGCTTCGAGAACTCCATATTGCCCCACTTAAATCGCATATCGACACACGAAAGCGTAGCCAACGACTTGGCACGAGTGAGTGCGACATAGAATAATCTTCGCTCCTCCTCAATGCCCTCAACCGTTTCGAGTGCGCGCTGTGAAGGAAAGAGATTCTCCTCGCATCCCACAACATAGACATACTCATACTCCAAACCCTTGGCAGAGTGTACCGTCATCAGCGTTATTCGGTCGTTATCCTCCTCGCTCTCCTTGTTGTCCATATCGGTAAGGAGCATCAGCGATTGCAACCACTCATCTATTGTTGCCGTTTCGAAATCCTCACGTTCTCCGTTGCGAATCTCCGCCTCAACCTGCTCGTTGAACATCTGCATCGAATTGACAACCTCCTCCAAGTTGCTCACAGCCGACTGTGCTTCGGGCGTATTCTGCAAGCGGTAGAATGGTAACAAACCGCTTCGTACTGCCACCTCCATACCAAAGTCATACAACCCTTTCTGCTCTCGCTCCAACGACAACGAACGAATCAGACCGACAAACTCGGTAACTTTCTTCACAATTGCTTTCTCGACTGAGTCGGCAGGGGTACGCTCAACCATCGTATCGACCGCCTCCCACATCGACACCTGCTGCTCCTGCGCTATCGCCTCGATGCGAGCCACCGTTGTATCGCCGATACCTCGTGCAGGAGTGTTTATAATACGCTTGAAAGCCTCGTCATCGCGCGGATTTATGATAAGGCGGATATAGGAGAGCATATCTTTGACCTCCTTATGGTCGTAGAACGAACTACCCTTGTAGATTCTGTACGGAATACCTCGCTGACGCAACGAATTTTCCAATGCCTGCGACTGATTATTCGTGCGATACAAAATCGCCACATCGCTCCAATCGCTACCATTTTCGCGCACTCTATCTCGCAGGTCCGACACCACCAAATCTGCCTCCTCGCGGTCAGTGTATGCCTTGAAGATGCGAATCTTCTCGCCCGTAGCACCCTCCGAGAAGCAACGCTTTTTCAACCTTCGTGAGTTGTGGTCGATAACCGAATTTGCCGCATCGACAATCGTCTGTGTCGAGCGATAGTTCTGCTCCAACTTAAAGACCTTCGCCTGCGGATAGTCGCGCTGGAAGGAGAGGATATTCTCGATTTTCGCCCCTCGGAACGAGTAGATACTCTGTGCATCATCGCCCACTACGCAGATACGAGAGTGGTGTTGCGCCAAACGGCGAATGATTATATATTGCGCTTGGTTGGTGTCCTGATACTCATCGACCAGGACATATTGGAAACGCTCCTGATAGCGTGCCAACACCTCGGGGTGGTCGCGGAAGAGGATGTTTGTCTGCAATAACAAATCGTCAAAGTCCATCGCTCCGTTCGCCTTGCAACGCTTGCAATATTCGAGGTAGAGGTTGCCAAACTCCGGTATTCGCAACTCTCTATCCTCCGCAGCCAACGATGTATTTGCTATATACGCACCCGGAGTCATAAGGTTATTCTTCGCCATCGAAATTCGCGAAGCGAGAAATCCGGGCTTATACTTGTCGTCAGGCAAACCCCTCTCTTTGAGAATTGTCTTGATAAGATTTTTCGTATCGTTCGGCTCGTAGATTGTGTACTCCTTTGGGTAGCCAAGTACCTCGGCATTCTCACGCAAAATTCGCGAAAATACCGAGTGGAAAGTACCCATACTGATATAGCGACTCTTCGAGCCGACCATCATCTCGATACGCTCACGCATCTCGTTGGCAGCCTTATTGGTAAATGTAAGGGCTAAAATCGAGTGTGGCGATACACCCTGCGCCAACATATAGGCAATGCGGGTAGTCAGTACACGCGTCTTTCCCGAACCTGCACCGGCAATAATCAGCGATGGCTCGTTATACGCCTCAACAGCAGCGCGTTGCGCAGGGTTTAACCCTTTTAGTATATCTTCATTCATCATAGTGATTGCAAAGATAGTAAAAAGTTGAGAGTTGAAAGTTGAGAGTTGAGAGTTTTTTATACCTTTGCATTCACAAAAAGGATAAAATCGGAACGATTTACAGCACAACGAGCAACTTCCCAGAGGGTAAAATCGGAGGCGATTAGGCTATTTTTGTGCTAAACGAGGGAACGAAAGCGCAGCATACTTGGCGTATGTGAGCATTTCGTTATCCGAAGAGCAGTGCAAAAAGAGGCAATCGGAACGATTTAGAGTACAACAAGCAAAGAGATAACAAACATAAAAAAAGATATGGATATAGCACAACAAAAACGAAAGGAGAATATCGCCGAATATATTTTGTATTTGTGGCAGTTGGAGGATCTGTTGAGAGCGTTGCAGTTCTCGCCAGAGGCGATATATTCGACACTCGTAAAACCACGCAAACTCGACACACAGCATGAGCAGATATTATTGGCGTGGTATATGGATATTGCAGGGTTGTTGGCGCAGGAACAGAAGGAGCAGTCGGGACACCTTGACCACACGCTACACCTTATACACGACCTGCACGATCTCCATTTGCGATTGATGCAACAGCAGGAGTTGGGCGAGGATTATCGCAGCAGGTATGCACTATTGGCACAACATCTGCCGGCACTGCGTTCCCGTCTTGGCAAGGAGAGTGAAATGAGCGATACGGAGTTGTGTTTCCGCGCGTTGTATGCCGCAATGCTCTACCGCATAAAGGGCGAGGGCGAAAAGGCTGTTGCAGATACAATCGAGGTTGTTTCCCCCGTAATTGCCACCCTCGCAGAGTACTTCCACAAGGTCGAAAAGGGAGAGCTCGATTTATTCAAGGAGTAGCAGAGATAAACGGAAAACGGAGCGATTTTCACAAAATATAAAGGACTGCAAATTTGCAGTCCTTTATATTTAATCATACTTGAAATTCTGATTAGTTGTACTTGAAAGTTGCCTCGTCCGAAACAGTCAACTTCTTGCGACCCTTTGCGCGGCGAGCAGCCAACACCTTGCGGCCATTCGCAGTAGCCATACGAGCGCGGAAACCGTGCTTGTTGATGCGCTTGCGGCGCGATGGCTGGTAAGTTCTCTTCATTGCCATAATTCTATCCTTTTTATTGTTTTACTTTCCTATTTCGGCGCATAAGATACCCTATGCGAGGTGCAAAGGTACAACCTTTTTTCAAATTTGCAAAACCTTTTTATAAAAAATCTGTAAAATCGTCAATATGAGCCCTTTTTGCAGCCCTTTCGACTAATACTTAAATGCACTGCCACCAACAAATTCGCGCAATACAGAAGTTGGAGGTATCTCCTCCGTTCCGATAGTGTGGAAGTTGTCGAGGAATTTCAGAAGTCCTTGCGCCGTGGCGTATTCGGGGCGAGTGTTCGGAATCGCTCGTAACAACGGCTCGGCAAAGGGTTTTAACACCGATATTTCGTAGAATAGCGATGAGTTGAACATCACATCTGCCTCCTCCTGATAAGGGAATATATTGCGCTCCTCGCCACGGCGCACACTCGGCCAGCGGGCGATAGTATCGGCAGCACTCGTTCCTCGTGTAGCGTTATCGCGTATCATTCGGCGCAGTAGGCGGTTGTCGGTAGTGTGTATTCGCGAGGTGTTATCCATCGCCACCGAGGTAAAGCACGAAGCGTAGATGCGGAACTTCGCCGTATCGGGGATACTTGGTGTAAGGCGCGGATTGAGCGAATGAATACCCTCCATAATGAGTATCGAACGGTCATCGAGTTGCAGCGGGTTGTCGTGCCACTTGCGAGTGCCACTGATAAAGTCGAAGCGAGGAATCTCGACACTCTCACCAGCCATTAAACGCCCCAAATCCTCATTTAGTCTTGCGAGGTCTATCGCCTCCAACGCCTCGAAGTCATAGTCGCCATTCTCGTCACGAGGGGTGTCCTCGCGATTTACAAAGTAGTCATCGGTCGAAACAAGCACAGGGTGCAGACCGAGTACTCGCAACTGCACACCGAGTCGCTTCGAGGTGGTAGTCTTACCGCTTGACGAAGGTCCTGAAATAAGCACCAATCGCAGCCCTCGCTCACGATTTGCCTCGGCTATAGTATCGGCTATTCGCGCAAGTCGTTTTTCGTGCAGAGCCTCGGCAATCTGTATCAACTCGCTGGCATCGCCCTGCTCAATGCGTTTGTTCAACTTTCCGACTGTCGGCACGCCCATAATATCCACCCACTCGCTGTAACCATCAAAGATGGAGAACATCTTTTGCAGATTCGGAGCAGGGGCAATGATGTCGGGTGCTGTACGAGATGGTAAAGAGATATAGAATCCTTTGAAATATGGCTGCACCTCGAAGCGGTCGATATAACCCGTAGATGGAGCGAGCGCACCGAAGAAGTAACCCACCTCATCGCCCAATCGCTCTACCGAACTATACAGTCGTTGGCGCGTCTGCAAGAGGTCTATTTTGTCGTCAAAACCTCGCTCTGCAAACTCTTTGACAACCTCCTCGGTTGGGAGTTTTTCGCGTGTTATCGGAATATCTTGTTCTGCGATTTCACGAGCAGCATCATAGAGAGCCTGACACTCCTTTGTCGAGAACTCGGTTTTGCCCTCTACCTCACAGTAGATGCTGTCGCCTATGGCATGGCGGGCATGAAATTTCTGTTGAGGGTACAATTTCGACACAACAGTCTGCATTATAAACACCATCGAGCGTTGATAGACACGAAATCCGGCAGGGTTTGTAATATCGAAGAACTCCACCTTGGCAGGTGTATAAATTTTGTAGTTCAGCTCCTTGATTTTGTGATTTACAAAGGCTGCAAGTAGAGGATACTTGCCCTTCAAATCGAGGCTACATGCAAGTTCGAGTAGGGAAGTACCCATCTCCACCTCGGTAGTAACGCCACTATTTACGCACTGAATTTTAACCATATTTCCCATTGTCGAAACTTTTTCTACTCTCAAAGATAGTGCAAAAAAAGAAAAACGGAAAATTTTATCTTCCGTTTTTCTTTTTTTAAAAATTTCGTGGCAGGCTACTCTACTGTTGGATTGTTTGCAGGGTCGTAGATTGCATCGCCAAGGTCGGTACCCTCTTGGAACTCGGTTTGTTTATATTCGTTACCCCACCTATCTCGTGCTATAACCATAACCTTTGCATTGACATCAGCATCTGACAATACATACTTCCACATGGTATTACAAACATTCCAGTGGTAGTTATGTTGTAATGTTTTTCCTAAGTATCCGAGTGTAATACCAATAGTCCAGAAATCACGCGCCGACTCTACGCCTTCGGCCGGTCGTTTTGGGTCCTCGTATGTAAACGAGCCTATCAACTCCTCCCAATCAGGTTTTTGGCTATACTTGCTAAGAGATGTCATATCGCCAATTTTGGTAGTACGCTCACCTGTTGCCTCGTCATAATTCCACACCTCGACTGTCCAATTCCAAGGGTCCGAACTGAATACATTTGCCAAAATCACATTGTTTTCGTATGGGAATTGGTAATATCCCTTTGTGCTATTGGAGTTTGTACCAGAAATAGCCGCACCTGTAATGTCGCCACCACGATGCAGACGAATTTGGTAGCTTTCATCATTCATACCATACGCATATCCTTTGTGAATGGATTTTATCATTTCGCCATTGCGGATTACGATAACTCCGTATCCAATAGGTGCGCCATCACTAGCGATATTGACTCCGTTGCCATTTGCTACCGCGCCAGCCGATGACCAACTCTGCTCAAAGATATTGTCGTAGCCATCTTCTGCAAAATCATAGCATTTGCGATAATGCAGGTGTCCCGAAAGAATATGCGCCTCCCTAAATTGGTTTAACAGTACAAGTACTTCTTGTATATGAGTATTATTCTTATATCTGAATATAGGAATATGTACACAGAGCACCACCATTTTATCTTTTGGAACAAGTGCTAAATCTTGCTCCAACCATGCATATTGTTCATCGGTGAAATACATTGTGTATTCATCATTATGCATATTGTTATTATATTGAGTATTGCGCAGACTTATAATGTGCAAATCTCCTCGATTAAAGGAGTAGTTGGCAGGTCCGAAAGTGTCCTCGAATGGGCGCTGAATCTTCAAATTAAATGTGCTGTTGCGCTCGTCTGGGAATACAAGATTGGTTTCATTAAAGTCGCAGTTGTCGTGATTACCATATACGGCAAATACCGGAATACCGGTGTTTTCTGCAGAAAGAGCCTGCTGAATAGGTTCGAACATATGCTCTCTGTTACCTGTTGTATTACTAATAATGTCACCCAAAGCAATACCATAGCAAGGTGTGCTCATTTTAGTTGTAAAACTTTTTATTTCGGGAGAAGCCTGCAACCTAAAACGATCTATATGGCCGATACTACTCGGCTGCACATCAGCGAAGGCCAATAACGCAAACTCCTTCTCTGGCCCACCAGGCAATTTCTCGAACGAGAAGTCGTAGTTCTTGACATTTGCCTCATATTTCTTGAAGAAGCAAGGTCTGCCCAAATCGTCAATCGGTACTACAACATCGTTTGGCAACGAGCAATAGATGTACCAAGTTTCAGGAGTTACGCCACTCATCTCGTAATAGCCGTTCTCATCAGTTGTAACAACCTGAAAACCATCACTTACCGCCACATTTGCAATTGGCGAGCCGTCAGAGTAGCGAACATAACCGCTAAGGTTCTTGTAGTAGATTGTAAATTCGTCCTCCTCAACAGGCAACATCTCCAAGCTAACTGATGCCTGCTCTTTGTAGGTAATTGGCTTAAATTCGCGAACAATACCCTTCGAAAGTGGCGCATTTGGTGCCCAATTTGCAACCATCTTTTTGCCTGAAGCCTCCACAAACTCAATGGTGCAAGTTCCAATATGGATAGCAGGTAAAGTGATAAACAGATCTCTTGCTGTCGATGTCGAAAGCGCGAAGTTTGCAGGAAGAGTGTAGGTTACGATGTTGCTACAACCCTCTGTTGCAGAGATTGTTGCATTTTCGCAATCAACCGCAAATTCACCGGCGATTTTATTGCTCGAAGTGATAACGACCTTATCTAAAACAACGCCATCATACGATGTTTTAATCGGTATGCGCAATGTTGCAGCAAGGTGCGACAACACAATTTTATCGCCTCTATTTTTCGTATAACCGCACATCGGAGCATATCCCGCAGCGAAAGTTCCCTCTGCGTAGGTTTGTTCGCTTTGGAACTCAACAACGGGTTGCGAATCTGTTGTTGATGCACAATATGGGTAGGTGATGTAGTATGGGTGATTTAACTCGGCTTTTTTAAATGTAAAAAGTGCCGATGCTCGATTATCTTCGTCGATTTGCACCTCGTCAGAGAGGTAGCCATTTACAACGAGTTGGTCGCCTTCGCTCCAATAAACGGGATAACTTGTACCAACTTTTCCGCCCAAAGTGGTGCGCGTTTCAGCAAGCGAAACAGCCAAGGTTGTACCCTCCTCGCCATTTCCGACACCGATGATGTTGTCGGTGGTTGTGTCGGTCTGGCAGTTAACCATAAAAAGGCAGACAGAAGTCAATAAAAGTGAAAATTTCTTCATAGTTAGTTCTCAAATTTTAACTATTAATAATATAACATCTTGTTTATCAACGAATTACCCCCCCCCAGAGGTTTGGGGAGGGGTATTTTACCCTTTATCCTCTATTATATCCATTATTTTGTATGCATTACCATCACAAATATAGAGATTTTTTGTAAAAAAACAAAAATAAAAAGCCCCATTAATTATAAATTATCGATTGTCAATCATCAATTATCAATTATTTTACTACCTTTGTAGTAATCGAAAATTCTAAAAACAAAATATACTATGTTCGACCAATTTGTAAACCGTCATATCGGGTGCAGCAATCCCGATACTCTCAAAGCGATGCTCGACACTATCGGTGTCGGCTCGGTAGATGAACTTATCGCGCAGGTTATCCCTTCGGATATTCGACTTAACGCACCTCTCGCACTCTCCGAGGCGATGAGTGAGTACGAATTTGCTCAGCACATTCAGGAGTTGGCAGCGCGTAATCAGCAGTTCCGTTCATTTATAGGCATGGGTTACTATCCTAATGCCGTGTCGGCAGCCATTATGCGCAATGTATTCGAGAATCCTGCGTGGTACACCTCCTACACCCCTTATCAAGCGGAGATTTCGCAAGGTCGCTTGGAGGCACTCCTCAATTATCAGACCGCAATTATCTCGCTTACGGGAATGGAGATTGCAAACTGCTCGTTGCTTGACGAGGGAACAGCCGCTGCCGAGGCTATGGCGATGATGTTTGCCCTGCGCTCGCGCGAGGCGGTAAAGGAGGGGCGCAACCTCCTCTTCGTAGATGAGAATATCTTTCCGCAGACACTCGATGTACTGCTCACTCGCAGTGAGCCGTTCGGCATTGAGTTGATAGTCGATAATTACGCTGACTACACCTTCACGGGCAAGGAGTTCGGAGCTATCGTGCAGTACCCTGCCGCAAATGGCGAGGTGCGCGACTACTCCGACTTTGTCGCAGCAGCACACTCCGTAGGTGCGCTCGTAACGGCAGATGCAGATTTGCTTTCGTTGGCACTTCTTGCACCACCGGCAGAGTGGGGTGCAGATATTGCCGTAGGCACCACCCAGCGTCTGGGTTGTCCGATGGGATTTGGAGGTCCTTCGGCAGGATATATGGCTACAAAAGAGGCCTTCAAGCGCAACATGCCGGGAAGAATTATCGGAGTTTCGGTCGATAGACTTGGTCGCAGAGCACTGCGTATGGCGTTACAGATGCGTGAGCAGCATATCAAGCGTGAGCGTGCAACCTCGAATATCTGTACCTCGGTAGCACTTATGGCTTCGATTGTCGGTTTTCACTGCGTCTATAATGGAGCAGAGGGATTGCGCCGTGCGGCTCTTACCGCCCACCTCTCGGCTTTGACCGCAGCGAAGGGCATAGAGGCGTTGGGCTATAAATTGACAAATACAAACTTCTTCGATACGCTCGAAATCGAGGCGGAGGCTTCGGTTGTGGAGTCGGTAGCGGAGGAGCACCACATAAACTTCTACTACCCTTCGGAGTTCCGTGTGCGATTGTCGTTTGACGATGTTACCACACCTGCCGAGGTGGAGGAGGTTATCGCAATTTTTGCCGAGGTTAATGGCAAGAAGATGAAGAAGGTTGCCCACGCCACCGAGCCACAGACATTTATGGCTCGTAAGTCGGCATATTTGACCGAGCCCGTATTCAACCGCTACCGTTCGGAGAGCGAGTTGATGCGCTATATTAAGCAGTTGGAGTTGCGCGATATCTCGTTGGCAAACTCGATGATTTCGCTCGGCTCTTGCACAATGAAGCTGAATGCTGCCGCTTTGATGCAGCCACTCTCGTTATCTGGTTTTCAGAATATCCACCCATTCGCCCCTGCCGATCAGCGTGAGGGCTACACCGATATGATTGAGGAGTTGGAGCGCGACTTGGCAACCATTACAGGCTTTGCCGCTTGCTCGGTTCAGCCAAATTCGGGTGCTGCGGGCGAGTATTCGGGCTTGATGGTTATCCGTGCCTACCACCAGAGCCGCAATCAGGGCTATCGCAATATCGTGCTAATTCCTGCTTCGGCACACGGCACAAACCCAGCTTCGGCAGCTATGGCGGGAATGAAGATTGTTACCGTAGCGTGCGATGCGCATGGAAATATCGATGTCGATGATTTGAAGGCAAAGGCGGAGCAGTACTCTTCGGAGTTGTGCGCCTTGATGGTAACTTATCCTTCGACACACGGTGTATTCGAGAGCCGTATTCGCGAGATTGTAGATACTATCCACGATGCGGGTGGTGAGGTCTATATGGACGGTGCAAATATGAATGCACAGGTTGGTTTGACCAATCCGGGCTTTATCGGTGCCGATGTCTGCCACCTCAATCTTCATAAGACCTTCGCAATGCCTCATGGTGGCGGTGGTCCGGGTGTAGGTCCTATCTGTGTGGCTTCGCACCTCGCACCATTCCTCCCTTCGCACTCGGTTGTGCCTACGGGAGGTGACGAGGGTATCACCGCTGTATCGTCATCGCCTTGGGGCGCGGCACTCTTGTTGCCTATTACCTACGGCTATATCAAGATGCTCGGCGCTGACGGCTTGCGCAAGGCGACCGAGATGGCTATCGTGAATGCCAACTATATGGCTTCGGCAATTAAAGATGAGTTCCGCACCTACTATTCGGGCGAAACGGGTCGCGTAGGACACGAGATGATTCTCGACTTAACCCACTTCAAGCGCGACTACGGCGTAGATTGCGGCGATGTGGCTCACCGCTTGATGGACTACGGCTTCCACGCACCTACACTCTCGTTCCCTGTTCACGAAACGCTGATGGTTGAGCCTACCGAATCGGAGCCAAAGGAGGAGATGGACCGCTTTATCGAGGCTTTGGTGCAGATTAAGCGCGAGGCGGAGAAGATAAATGGCGAGGCAGACAATGTGGTTGCCAACGCACCACATATCGCCGAGGAGCTTGCGGGCGAGTGGTCGCACCCTTACTCGCGCCACGAAGCAGCCTTCCCATTGGCTTGGGTTGCACGCTCAAAGTTCTTCCCGTATGTTACGAAAATCGACAACGGCTACGGCGATAGAAACCTTGTTTGCGTAAATAACGAATAAATTTATATCTTTGCAGTCGCAATGATGCAAAACAATTAAACTATTTATATAGGGTATGAAGGTAGAAAATACAAAATTTGTTGCGGTGAACTATACTCTCACCGTTGATGGACAGGTAGCAGATAAGAATCCGGAGGGACAGCCTCTCGAATTTGTTTGCGGTGCAGGTATGTTGCTCCCTAAATTCGAGGGCGCGCTTATCGGTAAGGAGCCGGGAGATAAGGTTTCATTCACTTTGGAGCCAAAAGATGGCTACGGAGAGTTGATTCAGGAGGCTATCGTGGAGTTGCCAAAGACAATCTTTATGATTGACGGCAAGGTCGTAGAGGAGATGTTGTTCGTAGGCAATGTAGTGCCTATGAGTGACGCCGAGGGACACCGTATGAATGGTATCATCAAAGAGGTTAAGGATGAGACCATTATGATGGACTTCAACCATCCAATGGCGGGCAAAACCTTGAACTTCGATGTTGAGGTTGTTGAGGTTCGCGATGTAACACCGGAGGATCTTGCTCCAAAGGGCGGTTGCTCGTGCGGTTGCGACCACGACCACTGCGAGGGTTGCGGAGAAGATCACAATTGCGGAGATCACGAATGCAATGGAGACCACTGTTGTCACTAAAAAGCAATATTATGAAGAAACTTAATCTAATATTATGTGTAATTTATGCACTTACAGCTCTCTTTTTTGCTGCAAGTGCATCTGCTCAATTTATAAATTACACCCACAACGGAACAACGGTCAAACTTCGTGTGATAGAGGTTGACGCAGGAGCAGAGAAGCCGTTTTCAGTAGTGCATATTTCCGATTCTCACCTTGTATATGCCGACGAACGCGATGGTGCGCGTAAGGTAAAGTTGGCTGCACGCCGTAGCAAGAAGATGGGCAAGGCAGAAGCTATGTTACGAGCTCACCGCGAATATGCCAAGGAGAATAATATGATTATTGTACATTCGGGCGATTTGTGCGACTTCGTAAGCCAGAAGAACCTCGAAATTGCGAGGGATATCTTCAGCGAAGGCGATTGGATTGTCTGTGCCGGAAATCACGAATATTCGCAGTATGTGGGCGAGGCAAAGGAGGATGATGCCTACCGCGCACAGAGTTATGACAAGGTGCAGGCGGTATATCCGAATGACCTAACCTTCTATTCGCGTGTGGTAAATGGCGTAAATTTCGTAACACTCTTCAATGGCTACTACAAGTTCTCGAAGGAGCAGTTTGCAAAGATGAAGAAGGAGGTAAAGAAGGGACTGCCTATTATTATGGTGTGTCACAATCCACTCTACACTCCCGATATGTGCGAACGCATCCAAAAAGGCAACAAGGTTAAGGCTACCGGTTTGGTAGGAGTCCCTAGCTGGATCACAGACGAATACTACCACAAAGACAGACCTGCCGGACAGGAGTGGCGCAATCGTAGTGTACAGCAGCGTGCCGACAAGACAACTCTCAAATTCTGCAAGTGGCTCAAAAAGCAGGAGGAGTTGAAGGCTATACTCACAGGTCACTGCCACTTCTACTACAAAACCAAGTTCTCGCCAACCGCTACGCAATATACAGTAAGCAAGGGAGTCAGCGGATACGGATATGTCGTAAATATTAAATAGTAAACCGACAAAAAAGTGGAGAGTTCAAGCTCTCCACTTTTTATATTCTCTTCAATGGTAAATTGTGTTGTGAATACCGCAACTGCGTACCATCATAAAGCACCACATCCAAATCCAAACTTACACCCTTATCTCCCCTATTGATATAAATGTACCCTCTTTGAAGCGGACGAAATGATGCATAGTAGCACTGCGGATCCTCGTAAATCACGATATAGTCATCATTACAGTAGAGTCGTTCGACATCCACCTTTGTACCAAGCAATTCTGATTTAAGGCCAATCATAGCGCTTGTCGTCACATTAGACTTATCGGTAAGCGGAGTGAGTAGAATCACCACAAAATCGCCACTATCAGAGGCTTCAGCCAAATTTACAGGTATCTGCTCCTCGCCAAAATGTAAAGTACCGTATCTGCCCTCTTTTGATGCACCCACCTCTTCATTATCGACAACACATCCTACCGCAACAAATATTGAGGTGAGGAGTATAAGGATATGTAGCACTCTACATTTCATTGTCTATATACAATTGAAGGATACTACAATGCTATAACACTACCTACGTAGTTAAATGTAATTTCGTTATAGTCTGTGAAGTCAAGCGTCAAGGTTTGGTTGTCGGCATCATAATCAACCATTAATGTACCGCTATCGCCATTTGCTTTATTATAAGTTCTACCATTATATACAACCGACAAATCACTGCTCTGTGAAAAGCCGTGTTTCTCGCCATCACAGAAGCTTTCAGGCACCGCAATTTCAATGCTATTATCGCTTGAATTAGCAAGTCTAAATGTGTAGATACCATCTACAACAGAGAGTATTGCACCCGAAACTGTATACTCTTCACCTTTGTAAGAGAGGAAGTTTGTCTTCTTCTCCGGCTCCAAAAGATGAGAGATGCACTCACCATCAAACTCAACTTTATAACCCGAATCATTCATCGAAACAAGAATATCTGCCGTGTAGTTACCCTCACCATTCTTGCTGATGGTATAACGCCCCTGTGCACCTTGAAGGTTGCTACCTGTAAGCAACTCGCACTTGCTGCTATCCATATTATCAACCACCTCAAACGTAACTAACGACTCCGGTCCAAAGGTCTTCTCCGTACCATCAATACAGGTATCATTAACAGCAATATAGAGATACCAAGTAGCCATCTCTGCCCATACGAAAGTGCCCGTTCCGTAGTCGCCCGAATTGCTTTGAGACTTATATGTACCGACAAGTTTTTTCAAATCGGCAACCTGCGCTTCATTGTATCTCACATTCAGCAACAACTGCATAGCCGAGCCGGGGCCAATAAGATTTCCAAACTCGTCAATATCCATATCGGTATAGAGTTTAATCACCCAACCATCCGATATACGACTATCTATATCATCTCCATTGTAGGTTACTTCGGCATTGGTAAAATAGATAGTTGAGCTCTCTTTTTCGTTGTAGTCACCAAATTCCGAGCCACCTATCTCCGTACAAGAGGTAGTGAACACAGCGAAAACAAACAACGCTGCAATTACCTCCATTCCTATTTTCCAAACCCTATTAAGCATCTGAACCCCCAAAAAATAAATCAGGATACGAATGTACCACTTTGCAGCCATATATGCAAATTTATACGACTTATTTCTCGTTTTTATGCAAAAAGGGCATCGAAATCTAAAAGATTTCAACGCCCCTCTTCACAAAAATTAGAACTCTAATGGGTAAACACCTTGCCATATTGTTTCTCTCGTTTCTCGTAGGCGAGACGAGATGTGGTCGGATATTGTAATTTGTCAAACTCGGCAACAGCATTGCTGATGTCAGTAAGCAGCATATCCGCCATATCACGTGTAAATCCCTGTCGCACAACGACTCTCATTACAACCAAATCCTCGATATCCTTCGGCATAGTATAGGCAGGAACCATCCAACCACTCTGCTGCAATACCGCCTGCAAATCGTACAAAGTCCACTTTGCGGTCTTGTCGTACTCCGGGTTCATATACCAGATAAAGAGAGGGTTGTCGAGCGTCTTGGCGTAGTTCGTAAAACACTTCATCTTGCCAATCTGCTCGTGGCAGTAGCAGGCGATATCCATCGACTCCTGCTGAATCTTCTTGTAGCCCTCGAATCCGTAGCGGATAAAGTTGTAGTACTGACCGAGAATCTGTGCCGCAGGGCGAGAGAAGTTCAAACCGACTTGTGTAATGTTTGCACCCAAGTAATTGACGCTGAACGACATCTCCTCAGGCAGACACTTCTTATCGCGCCATACTACCCAGCCCAAGCCCGGATAAACCAAGCCGTACTTGTGTCCCGAAGTCGAAATCGAATATACCCACTTCAAACGGAAATCCCACTTGAAATCGGGTTTCAAGAATGGCAAAATAAAGCCACCCGAAGCGGCATCTACGTGAATTGCAACCTCGTAGCCGGTCTTTTTATTGAAGGCATCGAGCTCCTTATCAAGTGCCTCGATATCATCATTCAAGCCTGTCCATGTAACGCCCGCAATCGGCACTACACAGATGGTGTTCTCATCGCACATCGCCACCGCCTTCTTCGCATCGAGCGATGGGCATTTGAGCGACAACGGCACCTCACGCATCTCTACGCCCCAAAGTTGCGCAAACTTCTCCCACACAACCTGATAGGCGGAACTCAATACGATATTTGGTTTTTCGCACGACTTGCCCTCCTTCTTGCGGCGAGCCTTCCAGCGCAAGAGGGCAGCCACACCACCGAGCATACACGCCTCCGAGGAGCCGATACCGAGCGCACCCGACTTCCACTCCGCCTTTTCGGGGGTGTGCCAAAGGTTGGCGATAATATTGATACAGCGACCGCACATCACCGCTACGCGAGGATACTCCGTTTCGTCAATATAGTTGATATTCACCGCCTCGTTCATCAACTTTGTTGCGTACTCGTCCATATAGGTCGTAACGAAAGTTGCGAGGTTAAGGCGAGGTTGTGTCTGTGGATATGTCTCGTCTTTAACCATCTTATACGCCACCTCGGGTGAGGTCGAACATTGAGGTATAAACTCGGTAGGAGCCGCCGTAAGGCGGCCATCGGCAGTAGTTGTGCAGTCGGTTGTTGTTGCGCAACCTTTTTTGGTTGTTGTTGATGTTTTCATAGTAATATGTTTTAAGGTTTTTGAAATATCACTCAAAAACATCGCACAAACCATACCACAAAAAAATAGCGACCCGAAAATGCGGTCGCTATATAATTAAGAATTGAGAATTATTTTCTTATCTAACGCAGAAGTTCGCCTTTTATTTGTTTTCTTGTGTTTGTGCCTTAAATACGGCAAGGATTGTCCCCTCCCGCATCAACATCAACATATCGTAGTCGATGTCGTAGTGGGTGGTTTGCGAGAGAATCTGTATCATCTTCATCTCCAAATCCTCGTTATGCGGACAGAGCATCTTTGTTGAGCCGAGGGCAGAGAAGCGCAAGGCATACTTATCGCCCGTAGCATACTGACCGAGCAGGCTGTTGCATGCGCCACGACCTCCGAGAGAGTTCTCGTTCAAGATGATATTAAACTCATCGGCAGGGAAAGTATAACTCTCACCACCAATCTTCACAAGGTGCCACACAGTACCTTCGAGAGGTTTTGTGTTCTTTGCACGCATACGGCAAGTAGTGCAACAACCAACTGCCAATACGGCAACCATCAATACAACAAATAACTTTTTCATAATACCAATTATTTTGCGACCTCACGGCGGTTCATCAACGCCTGTGTAATGGTCAATTCATCAACATATTCCAACTCGTCACCAAAGCCGATACCTCGTGCAATGGTGGTAATTTTTAGGTGAGGAAAGCGTTTCAGGCAGTTCATCAGATAGAACATTGTTGTTTCGCCCTCAACCGATGCCGAGATGGCGATTATCACCTCCTTAACCTCTCCCATAGCGATACGGTCGAGCAGAAGGTCAATGCGCAAATCGGACGGTGCAATGCCCTGCATAGGCGAAATAACGCCACCTAAAACGCTATAAACTCCACGATATTGGTGTGTCTTTTCAATCGAAAGCAAATCCGACACCTGCTCCACCACGCAGACCGTTGAGGTATCTCGCGTTGTGTCGGCGCAGAGATCGCAAATCTCCGTATCGGAGAGGTTGTTGCACTTGGCACAACGGCAAATCTTTGTGCGGAAGTCAATCATACTCTCCCCCATCGCCACCACATCCTCCGTATCCATACGCAGAATATGCATCGCCAAACGCAAAGCCGTACGGCGACCGATACCCGGAAGTCGTGATAACTCCCCAACAACATTATCCAATAGTTTCGACATTGCCCCCTAAATAGTTTCTATGTTACTTTTGAGTGTCCAGCCTTTTTTGCCATCGGCAATAACCACCTCAACCCACTCATCAACCTCGGTAAGTATCTCAACCTTCGTTCCTTCGTGCAGAACAAACAAATCGGTTGCCGAACGGTCGGGCGAACTTTTAACTGATATGGCTGTACCCATTACGATGGCTTCATCGTGAAGAAGCATATCATTGCGCGAAGATATCGCAAACGAGGTCGTTACGACAAAGAGTAAGAATCCGCACAATGCACCATAGAAGCCCACTTTGCGCACTCTGATACGCGATGCCAGCAGAAAGAGCAGACCAAACGCCAACATTACACCAAGCATCGATAGCGACAACACGCTCCACGCAGTACAACTCATTGAGTTTCGCATGGTACGCAACCAACGATTTAAGAAAAATTCGGGTATCTCCACTATGCGGTCTTTGGTTTGAGCCTCCGCCAAAGCGAGGTTGTGGCGAATATCCTCCTGCGAAGGGGCTATACGCAACGCCTTATTATAATATAGTATAGCCTTACCGTTTGCGCCCACCTTAAAATAGGCATTGGCAAGGTTGTAGTACAACTTCATCGAGTATTCGCCACCATCAAGAATAGCGGTGTACTCCTCGATAGCCTTATCGTAGTTACCATCAATATAGGCTTTATTTCCCGCCTCCCAACGCTCCGCCGAGGTCTGCGCGGTAACACTCGCCACCACCGACATCAAGAGTAAGACCGTCAATATAATTGTTCTCTTCATCTTTCGCTACTTTTTAATTGCCGACTCGATTTTCGATATTGCATCAATACCCTCCTCGTAGATATCCTTCATCTCTGCCGTTGCCATAGGCGAGTATTGAGCCTCCTCGCAGCGAGCAATAACCGCAATCACGCTCTCCGCCTCATTCGTTGCACCACGCTTCGACAACTCTTCGCGAACAACCTCGCGAGTGAGGTCTGCCACAGGGATATTGAATTTATCGCCAAGGTAGCCCCACAAAGCTCGCAACATCTCCTCATAGAAGGCTCTGCGGTCCTGCTCACGCATATACTTCTCGGCTATACGGAAACGCCTGATTGCCACTTTATTCGCACGCTTGCCCTTGACAAGCACCACATTGCGACTATCGCGGATATGCTTGCGTACAACAAAATATACCACCACCGCAACTACCAATATCAACGCCACAACCAACCAATAGAGTGGCGAGAGAACGAATGGAGCAACCACCGAACGCAATGCCGGCGAGCCGAGTTTAATAAATCGTATATCCTCGCCCAAGAGGCGGACATCATCACGCTTCACTCCCACTGCAACTTGCTGTTGTGTTGCTGCGCTCTTATCGGGCGTTACCACAATTTTAGAGGCAGGTGTAGAGAGTGTTACATACTGTTTTTTCTCCAAATCGAAATAGGTAAATTCGATCGGTGCAATCTCGTACTCGCCCTCGGCACGAACGATAAACGGATAGTCGAAGCGACGATAACCTACACTACCCGAAGCGTTTGTCTGAATCTTCTCCTCGCTCTTAACATCGTATAACTCGAACGATGTCGGCAACGAGAGCATAGGGGCAGATATAAAGTTGAGATTTCCACTACCCGATATTGTGAGTTGCAGCGTTACAGCCGAGTTTGCCGTAACCTCCGAAGCAGAAAGTTTTTGCGCTATTGTATAGCGACCTACTGCACCCGCAAACGAAGCAGGAGCGCCGGCAGGAAACTCTTTGACCTGCACCTTCACCTCCGGGGTTTTCAGAGGTTTGCGCACATTGTAAACTTCGTGTCCTCCGCCGAAAAATGGGTTAAAGCCACGATTCGACTGTACAACGACTTGTGCCACAACAGTCAATTCGGCAGGCTCGATGGTAAGCGTACCTCCCTGCTGCGGATAGAGCAGATACTCGGCTATATTGTAAGCCTCGTAAACCTTACCATTGAGTGTTTCGCGGAATGGTCCTTGCTCAATATCCATCCGCTGACTCCAAAAACCGTTGAATGCAGGCATCTTTGATGACTCCGAGCCTGCGATATTTGCACGACTATATAGTTTGAGTATCGCACGAATAGGCTCGCCCTTATAGACCGTCCTCTTCGATAGTTCGAGGCGCAAAAGAAGGTCATCTTTCTCGATTGTTCTATTGGCACGACTCTCTGCCGACTCGTTTTGTCCGCTATTGTTGTGTTGCGCCGAGCCACCGCCCTGCGCACCATCGCGCACCTCAATCATGGTGCGTTGCGTAGTGTAACTTTTTTTCTTTACTCCGATAGTTGCCGGAGCAATGGCAAATGTTCCCGCATTCTGCGGTATGAGGACATAAGTTATGGCGTAACTCACGCTCTTGGTCATCTCGCCATTTATAATCTGCACCGAACTGCCTTGCGACACCGAAGGACCTGCCACAACATCAAAATTCTCGAACGATGGCGGTACAAAGGAGTCGCTGTCTGGCTTGGCATTGAGTTCAAACTCGATGCGAAAAGCCTCACCTACCGATGCAATCATCGGTGCATTGAGCGTAAACGACACCTCCTCTGCCCGCAGAACAAAAACGGAGCATAGTGCAAAGATGAAAACTATTACCTTCTTGAAAAGCACAATCTGTCGAATTAAGAATTAAAAATTGAGAATTAAGAATTGTTTAATTCTACTCTACAAAGTATTAACGCACCCCACAACAAAAAATTGTTTATGAGTACCAACATATTCAAAATCGGAGGTGGTCATTCAACATCTTCGCTCTTGAAAATTGGAGATGATTGAACTATTTTTTTGCCAAATACGGGAGCGAAAGCGCATCATACTTGAGCGTATGTGAGCATTTCGCTCTCCGTTAGTTGGTGAAAAAAGAGTCAATCAGAACAATTTTAATGAGCGAAGTCAGCGAAGAAGTCGTTGCCTTTGTCATCTACAATGATGAAGGCTGGGAAATTCTCCACATAAATCTTGCGAACAGCCTCCATACCAAGCTCTGGGAAGTCTACAACCTCGACACTCTTGATAGAGTTTTTAGCGAGAATAGCAGCAGGTCCTCCGATAGAGCCGAGGTAGAAGCCGCCGTTATCGTGGCAAGCATCGGTAACAGCCTTGGAGCGATTACCCTTCGCTACCATAACCATAGAGCCACCATGCTTCTGGAAGAGATCTACATAAGGGTCCATACGACCTGCGGTAGTAGGACCAAATGAGCCAGATGCATATCCCGCAGGAGTCTTTGCAGGTCCTGCATAGTAAACAGGGTGATTCTTAAAATACTCAGGCATTGGCTTACCCTCGTCAAGCATCTGCTTGATACGAGCGTGAGCGATATCACGAGCCACGATAAGAGTACCCTTCAAATTCAAACGAGTCTTGATTGGATACTTGGTGAGAATCTCGCGCACCTTATCCATACCCTCATCGAGGTCGATATCTACTGCCGGCGACATTGCAGGTGCCTCAGCAGGAAGGAAGCGTGCAGGATTCTTCTCCAACTGCTCCACGAAGAGACCCTCAGGGGTAATCTTTGCCTTGATATTGCGGTCTGCCGAGCAGCTTACGCCGATAGCAACAGGGCAAGATGCAGCGTGACGAGGTGCGCGGATAACGCGAACATCGTGTACGAGGTACTTACCGCCAAACTGTGCGCCGATACCCATCTCCTGGCAGATTTTGAGAATCTTCTCCTCCCACTCCAAATCGCGGAAGCAACGACCACCCTCGTTACCCGAAGTTGGGAGTTCGTCAAGATAGCCAGCCGAAGCCTTCTTCACGGTTGCAAGACACATCTCTGCCGAAGTACCACCGATACAGACTGCAAGGTGATATGGAGGACATGCCGAAGTACCGAGGTCCTTGATATGCTCTTTGAAGAACTTAACGAGCGACTCCTCGTTCAGGAGAGCCTTAGTCTGCTGATAGAGGAAAGTCTTATTTGGCGAGCCACCACCCTTTGTGAGGAAGAGAAACTCGTACTCCATACCCGGGTGACCACCGTAGATATCAATCTGTGCAGGGAGGTTTGTACCGCTGTTGTGCTCATCGGTCATAGTGATAGGCACAACCTGCGAATAGCGGAGATTGCGTTCCTTGTATGTCTCGTAAACACCGCGCGAGATATACTCAGCGTCCTCTGCGCCTGTCCAAACATCTTCGCCCTTGTGAGCAACGCAGATTGCAGTACCTGTATCCTGGCAAGTTGGCAACTCGCCCTCGGCTGCTACGCACGAGTTCATAAGCATTGTGTAAGCCACGAACTTGTCGTTGTCGGTAGCCTCCTTATCCTCCAAGATGTTGCGCAACTTCTGCAAGTGCGCCGAACGGAGATAGAACGACACATCGGTGTATGCCTCCTTTGCGAGGAGTTCGATACCCTTTGGATCGACCTTCAAAATCTTGCGGCCATCACACTCAACGACCTTCACATAATCCTTCGTCAAAAGACGATACTCTGTGTTGTCACGCTCGATTGGGAGCGGCTCCTGATAGATAAATTCTGACATAGTTTTTAGTGTTTTATTGTTTTGTTTGTTGTTTTCCTTTATGTTGTTGCTCCTTGCAGCCACTGTGTTTAGAGGCGTTAGGGGCGTTAAGGGCGTTAGTGTTTTAATAGCTTTTTCCAAAAAACTTCAAAATCGTCAATTATGAGATTATTTTTGTGCGAAGCAAGGGAGCGAAAGCGGAGCATACTTGGGCGTATGTGAGCATTTCGCTATCCGCCGATTCGTGCAAAAAGAACTCATAAGAACGATTTTATTTCATTACTCTTTCGAGCAACGACTTCTTTGCTGTGCCCACCACAAAGTCTTTGAGGTAGAACGGCTCGAAGTAGGCTACATCCTCGGTCTTACCATCGGCAAAAGCCTGCTCTGCCAATCGTGCCATACCGCGTGCCGAAGGGATAACCTCAATAAGCGTTGCACCCTCCAAAACCTCCGCACACTTGGCTGCTCCACTGCCAAAAATCACAAACGGCTTGCCCGAATTGCGCTCGTCAGAGAAACTCTCTCCGTCTATAATCTTCGCCTCAACACTGCTCTGCGCCACACCCTCTGCATTGAAGGTCTGCGTATAGACCTCCATACGGCGTGCATCAATCATCGGGCAGAGTGTCGCATCGCTCCAATTCTCAACATCAATAATTCCTGCCTCGTAGTCCTCGCGTGCCACCTCGACAAGTGAATCGAGTGAGCCCACCGCCACAAGCGGGATATTCTGTCCGTAGCACAAACCCTTTGCAAAGGATACGCCAATGCGCAAACCCGTATATGAGCCCGGACCCTTGCTTACCGCCACAGCATCGAGTTCATCGGCTGCCACACCACACTCACGCAGAAGTTCATCAACGAACACGGCAATCTTCTTGGCGTGGTTACGCTCCTCATCGCTCTCACGCAACGCCACAAGTTCGCCATCGCGAACTAACGCCACCGAACAGATATCGGTTCCTGTCTCTATTGCTAAAATCAGTGCCATTTTCTATAATTCAAAATGCAGAATGCAGAATGCAGAATTATTTTATTTATCCTTTCTTAAAAATCATAAATGATTAGGCTATTTTTGTGCGTTACGCAGTGGCGGAAAGCGGAGCATACTAATCGTATGTGAGCATTTACGCCGCAAGTAAGGTGCAAAAAGAGTCAATCAGAATGATTTTACTTCCATTTCTTCATCGCTTTATCCATCTCGCGTTTTGCGTCATTCTCTTTCAGATATTCGCGCTTGTCATACGCCTTGCGACCTCGTGCAAGTCCGATAGCAATCTTCGCCAAACCTCTCTCATTCAAAAAGAGTCGTAAGCCGACAATGGTCAAACCCTTATCCTGCAAGGAGCGTTGCAGTTTCGAGAGCTCCTTGCGGTTGAGCAGGAGTTTGCGGTCGCGCTTGGGGATATGGTTGTTGCAAGTACCCCACGCATACTCGGAGATATTGACACCACGAATCCACAATTCGCCCTTCTCGAAGTAGCAGTAGCAATCGACCATTGACGCCTTGCCGAGGCGGATAGACTTAATCTCGGTGCCCACCAAAACAACACCTGCGATATACTCTTCGAGTATCTCGTAGTCGAAAGTCGCACGCTTGTTGCGGATATTTATCTTTTTGAAATCTGCCATTACTACACAATATCGCACAAAGGTAACAAAAAAAGTTGAGAGTTAAGAGTTGAGAGTTGAAAACTTTTAATTAGAAATTAAAAATTAGACAATCTATTCAAAATCGGAGGTGATGAGATTATTTTTGTGCGAAGCAAGGGAGCGAAAGCGTAGCATACTTGGCGTATGTGAGCATTTCGCTATCCGCCGATTCGTGCAAAAAGAACTCATCAGAACGATTTTCTTGAAAATTGGAAAAGTTATTAACAAAAAAGGAGGGTGGGCGTGTGCAAACAGAAAATAACAGAAAGATGTGTAAACATATCAAAGATAAAGAATAATTACCTTTTCCCACCACTCCCTTTGCCCTGAAATAGGGCAAGAATAGTGCCAATAGTATGAATTACACAAAGATTATAACGCACTTTTGATCGCCTCGGCAATGCGTTCGCCATCGAGAGCTGCCGAGATAATTCCACCCGCAAACCCTGCTCCCTCACCCGCAGGGTAAAGTCCCTCGATTTCAGGGTGTTGCAGCGTGTCGCGGTCGCGAGGAATACGCACAGGTGTCGAAGTACGCGACTCCACTCCAACAACCAAAGCTTCATTTGTGAGATAACCCCTCATTCTCTTATCGAATACCGATATTGCCTCACGCAAACGAACTGCCATAAATTGAGGCAACCACTCGTCTAATCGCGAAGGTGCAACACCCGGAACATAGGAGCATTTAGGTAGCGAAGACGATTTGCGACCTGCAACAAAGTCTGCCACACGCTGTGCCGGAGCCATCTGGTGCTCAGGAGCTTGTGCTCGTGCCGACTGCTCCAACTGCTGTTGGAAAACAAGCCCTGCCAATGCTCCGTACTGCTCGCTCAAATGTGCGAAGTCCTCCTCCCGAATCTCGGTTACAAAACCCGAATTGGCGTATGGTGAATTACGGTGCGAAGGTGACATACCATTCACCACAGACTCTCTCTCATCGGTAAGTGCCGGCACTATAAAACCTCCCGGACACATACAGAACGAATATACCCCTCGACCGCCTACTTGTGCAACAAGCGAGTACGATGCCGCAGGGAGATACTCCATATCGGGGGAGCGATGGTATTGGATATTGTTGATAAGTTGTTGCGGATGTTCGATGCGCACACCCATAGCATAAGGCTTTGCTTCGAGCCTTACACCGCTGCGGTGCAACATATAGTATATATCTCGTGCCGAGTGTCCGGTAGCAACCACTACCGCTTGCGCTTCGACCTTATCACCACCCGCCACAACACCCTCAATACGGCCATTGCGGACTATCAACTCCTCTACCCTCTTTTCAAAGTAGACCTCACCACCTGCTGCACAAATTGTATTGCGCATATTGGCAATAATACGAGGTAGCTTATCCGAGCCGATATGAGGATGTGCCTCATAGAGAATTTCAGGCGAAGCTCCATGATACACAAGACGTTGCAATGCACGATTGTAGTCACCCCGCTTCTTACTTCGAGTAAAGAGCTTTCCATCGGAGAATGTTCCTGCACCACCCTCGCCAAAGGCGTAGTTTGAGTCTGGATTGACACCCTGATTGCGCTGGATTTTTGCTATATCTTTTCCGCGTTCAACCACCTCTTTTCCACGCTCGAAGATTATCGGTTTCAACCCCAACTCAATGAGTCGCAATGCCGTATATAGACCGGCAGGTCCCGCGCCGATAATAATCACTTCGGGTTTGCCAACCACCGAAGGATAATCGAAATGGAGGGGTGCAGGCTGCTCCTCCTTGTCGATATAGGTTTCGAGCGAAAGATTGACCTTCAAAGCCCCACGCCTTGCATCTACCGAGCGCTTTACGATGCGCAACAATGCAATATCGCTCTCTTTGATACGCAACTCACGCGCCACCAACGGAGCATAAAACTTCGCATCGGAGGCCAGCTTGGGCGAGAGCGTAAGGTTTACAATTTTCGGCATAAAAAGAGTTTTACGAATTGCAAATTTAGCACTTTTTCGCAAAACTTACAATAGTTGGACTATAACGACTGTAGCAACGGGAATCGAACGGCGGCAAAAGTCGAGAGCAGACCGAAGGGAGGTTGTTGCAATCGAAGATTGTCGGGATTGATGGGCGATGTGGCGAAAATTTCTTTTCAGACACAATCGCACAGCAGACACGAATATTTGCGTAGCAAACAACAACCGACCACAGACAAGTATGCCGAGGCGCAACACGCTGACCGAGAGCCTTTAGACGCAAAAAGCGACTGCCAACAGACAGTCGCTTGTGCGGATAAAGGGACTCGAACCCCCACGCCTCTCGGCACCAGATCCTAAGTCTGGCGTGGCTACCAATTACACCATATCCGCCTCAATGTGAGTGCAAAGGTAACTATTTTTTTGCGAATTACAACTCTACCCGATTATTTTTTGAAAGTTTTATGCTTTACGCTTTCTATTTTTCGTTTTATTTTGTATCTTTGAGGGATTGAATAGACCTAAACACACTAAATACTTTTAAAATTATGGACATCAATTTGGTAAAAAAGGCATTTGCTGACCATTTCGAAGGCAAGTGCGGCGTTTATGCTTCACCGGGTCGTATAAACCTTATCGGTGAGCACACCGACTACAACGGAGGTTTTGTATTTCCGGGTGCAGTAGATTGCGGTATCGTAGCTGCAATTCTCCCTAACGGTCTTGACAAGGTTCGTGCTTTCTCTATCGATATGAATGAGTTGGCAGAGTTCGGTCTTAACGAGGAGGATGCTCCCGAGCAGGGCTGGGCAAAGTATATCTTCGGTGTATGCCGCGAGATGGCAAAGTTGGGCGTTGAGGTTAAGGGCTTCGATTGCGCCTTCGCAGGTGATGTACCTCTCGGTGCAGGTATGTCCTCTTCGGCTGCTTTGGAAAGCACCTTCGCTTATGCTATCAACGATATGTTTGCCGACAACAAGATTGACAAGTTTGCCTTGGCAAAGGTAGGACAGATGACCGAGCACCACTATGTAGGTGTAAATTGCGGTATTATGGACCAATTCGCATCGGTATTCGGCAAGAAGGGCAACCTTATGCGCCTTGATTGTCGTTCGATGGAGTTCGAATACTTTCCATTCGACCCACAGGGTTACAAGTTGTTGCTTGTAAACTCGGTTGTTAAGCACGAGTTGGTAGATTCGCCATACAACAAGCGTCGTGAGTCGTGCGAGCGTGTAGCAAAGCACCTCGGTGTTGAGACTTTGCGCGATGCAGAGTTCGAGGATTTGGAGCGCGTAAAGGGCGAAATCTCGGAGGAGGACTACAAGCGTGCGAAGTATGTTATTGGCGAGAAGCAACGCGTACTCGATGTTTGCGATGCACTCATTAAGGGCGACTACGAGACCGTAGGTCAGCGTATGTACCAGACTCACTGGGGAATGTCGAAGGACTACGAGGTATCATGCGAGGAGTTGGACTTCTTGGCAGAGTTGGCAGAGAAGTGTGGCGTAACAGGCTCGCGTATTATGGGTGGCGGCTTCGGCGGTTGCACCATCAACCTCGTTAAGGAGGAGTTGTACGACAACTTCGTTGCTACTGCAAAGAAGGAGTTCGCTGCTAAATATGGTCACGAGCCAAAAATCTACGATGTAGTTATATCTGATGGCTCACGCCGTTTGGAGTAAGCGTAATCGACAAATAACAAGTAATAAGGTAGCCTTTTTGGAGGGCTACCTTATTATTTTACCGAATTTTATAGAATTGTAAACTTTCTCTCCGTTGGCGACAAGACCTCAATTCGCACTACCATTGCATCTTCGGGCAATAAATCTTCGATAAGTTCAGGCCACTCTATCAGGCACAAATCACCCGAATAGAAATACTCCTCATATCCCATATCGAACACCTCTTCGATACGATTTATGCGATAGAAGTCAAAGTGGTAAACCGCCTCACCCGTAGCCGTAGCGTATTGATTGACGAGAGCAAAGGTCGGACTTGTGACCGTATCTTCCGAGCCGAGATACTCCATTATTGCACTTATAAGCGTAGTCTTGCCTGCACCCATGGCACCGCAGAACGCCACAACATTGCGTCCATCAAGCGACTCGATAACCGCCTTGGCAACCTCTTTCAACCCATCGAGGGAGTCAATTTTCATCTCTTTCATAAAAGCACCTTCCGCAATACAAAGATAATAATTCTATTTTACAACACACCGTTTTAGGAGCAAAAAAAGGGCTACTTTAACACTTTTTCGTGCTTTTAGCCCCTTTTTCGAGCCATTCAGACAAATATCTCCTATATAATAGTTCTTTTCCGATATATTTGTGTCGAAACAGTTGCTTCCAATATCAACATATCAACTGCCACCAGAAAAGAATAACTTGATTACTTATTATATTAAAGGTATTACTCATGAACTATTCAACAACCAATCACACCGATTCGGTGTCGTCCGATGTCGTGCGCATTACGGAGCGTACAAATTCGGGCATTCGCTCAACTACTCTTTCACGCATTGCCATTGGTTATATACTCTCGGGTGCGAAGTATCTTTATCACAGCGACAGATGCTTCTCCGTAGAAGAGGGCGATGTATTTATTCTCGACCCCGGATTTCACTACGAGGAGAATATCATGGGAGATAATGGACGCTTCGAGCAGATAATATTCTATCTCACTCCTGCCACTTTACAACAGGTACTCTTCGGTCTGAACATCAACTATGGGCTATCCTTCTCTTCACGACATTCGTGTCACAGCTGCTTGGCTCACAACTTTGCCATATCGAAAGGCGACACTCCGATTCGTAACTTCTTTGTCGGCATAGAGTTATCATTTCGCAACTCAGGGCTGTTACACAACGACATTGGGCAACGCATCAAACTCAACGAGTTAATATACCTTATTCTCTCAGGCGAGGATAACTGCACAAAACGCAAACTTCTGCGTTTAACCGATACCTCTTCCGGACAATTTGTCAATATCATATATGAGAATATCTTCAATAATATCTCCGTTGAATCGCTTGCCGAATTGACAAATCGCTCACTTACCTCGTTCAAGAAGGAGTTTAAGCGTATATTCAACAAACCTCCTCATCGTTGGATTATCGAACAGCGACTTGACCGAGCAAAGATTCTCCTCTACTCGACAACTAACACCATATCAGAGATTGGCACAGAGTGCGGATTTGCAAACATCTCACACTTCATAAAGCTCTTCAAACAGCGATATCATTGTACTCCTGCACTATTCAGGCGGCACAACTCTGTTATCGATAGCAACAACCATCTGCACAACGCAGTAGGTTAATCATATTTCGGAAGTATCCGACAAGAGAGGGGTTAAAAATAGCCCCTCTCTCGCATTAAAAGTCGCCTCTTATTTGTTCGGCAGATAGAAAAAATGCAATATTTCGCCCAAAGGGTGGATATTTATAATCAAAAAAGATTATCTTTGCGCTATGAAATTATCGATTGTAATATCTACATACAATAACGCCACATCACTTATCAGAACTCTCGGCTCCGTAGTAGAGCAAGATGCAGATAAGAGTTTGTGGGAGTGTGTCATTGTCAATAATGCATCAACCGATGACACCTATGCTCGCGCAGAGGCATTTATAAGTAAAAATCCCGACATCAATTTCCAATTGGTCAGCGAATCTCGACAAGGGTTATCATTTGCCCGTAATTGCGGTATTGCTGCGGCAAAGGGGGAGATTGTAGCCTTTATTGACGATGACGAGACCATCAACAAGGAGTTTGTTTCGGCATATCTCGACCTCTTTATCAATCACGGAGCATTTGCTGCTGCGGGAGCATTGAAGGTCTGCTACGATAGTAAGCGCCCAAAGTGGATGTCGCACTACACCGAGAAGATGATTGCCAACCCTCTCGACTTGGGCAGGGAGATTGTGACCATCACAAGCAGCGTCACACCTACCGGTGGCAATATGGCATTCAGCAAGGAGTTGTTCAATTTGTACGGCAATTTCGATACAGACCTCGGTCGCAAGGGCGAGAGTGTTATGGGTGGCGAGGAGAACGAGATGTTCGATCGTATTCGCAATTTGGGTGAGCGTGTGTTCTACACACCGCACGCCATTGCATATCACCATATCGCCGACCGCAAACTTACAGCAGAGTATTTCGACAAGTTGTCGTATGGCGTAGGTGTAAGCAAGCGTATCCGCGCCGAGAAGAATGGAACAGAACGAGCTCTGTTTGCCGATGAGAAGAGAAAGAGAATCTATACACTTATCCTCTGCTGCTTCTATATCGCAACTCTTCGCCCACAGAAGGCATCGTGGCTATGGCGTATGCGCAAGGGCATCTCGAAGGGTGTATTCGAGAGATAGTTGATAGTTGGCGTCACCTATTTCTCGTCAGAAGGCGTGAGATGTGGTGCATTGCAAAAGGAGAGTCCTCGGGACAGTACTTGCGGTACAGCCCGAGGACTCTTACTTTTAGCCATTAGCAATTAACTTTTATTACACCAACGCAATAACAATGATTATGGGCGAGGGAATTTTGTAACAAATAAGAAAATCGCCCCACAGCATACTAATCCACCCCAAAAATTGGAATTTAAGCAGATGAGAGCAAGGCTGCGAGTAAGCGAGCGTAGAGGCTGTTTACAGACTACACCGAGCGGGAGCAGACAAAAGCTCTCGAAGAGAGATTAAGGCGTACAAGAAATCCGCTTGCGCAGTTTACTATGCGTAAATGAGCAAGCGGATTATCGCAGTATAACGCAGCTATCGCCGCTTAAAAACAATTTTTACTCTGCTTTGCCATCAGAGCCGAGTACATTCTTAATCTTGTGGATGTACTGCTTCTTCATATTCTCACGAGCAGGACCGAGGTACTTACGAGGGTCGAACTCAGCTGGATTGGTAGCAAATACCTCGCGGATAGCTGCGGTCATTGCAAGACGCGAGTCAGAGTCGATGTTAATCTTGCAAACTGCCGACTTAGCTGCCTGACGAAGCTGCTCCTCAGGAATACCAACAGCTGCCTTCAAAGCACCACCGTACTTGTTGATAGTCTCAACCTCCTCCTGTGGTACAGACGATGAGCCGTGAAGTACGATAGGGAAGCCCGGAAGCTCCTTCTCGATAGCTGCGAGAACATCGAATGCCAATGGTGGCGGTACGAGGCGACCTGTCTGTGGATCTACTGTGCACTGCTCAGGAGTGAACTTGTATGCACCGTGCGAAGTACCAATCGAGATAGCCAACGAGTCGCAACCTGTCTTTGTTACGAAATCAACAACCTCCTCTGGCTTTGTGTAGTGGCTCTCCTCTGCGCAAACCTCATCCTCAACGCCTGCCAAGACACCGAGCTCACCCTCAACGGTTACACCGTATTGGTGTGCATAATCTACAACCTTCTTTGTGAGGGCTACATTCTCCTCGTATGGGAGGTGCGAGCCGTCAATCATTACAGACGAGAAGCCCATATCAACGCATGACTTGCAAGTCTCGAACGAATCACCGTGGTCGAGGTGAAGAACAACCTGTGGCTTCTCCCAACCAAGTTCCTTTGCATACTCAACAGCTCCCTCAGCCATATAGCGGAGGAGAGTCTGGTTAGCATAGTTACGAGCACCCTTCGATACTTGAAGGATAACAGGCGATTTGGTCTCTGCCGAAGCCATAATGATTGCCTGCAACTGCTCCATGTTGTTGAAGTTGAATGCAGGGATAGCGTAGCCACCCTCTACTGCCTTTGCGAACATCTCTTTGGTGTTCACAAGACCCAATTCCTTGTACGAAATCATAATTATTGTCTTTTATGTTTGTGAAAAAAGTTATCCTCTATTTAGGCGCACAAATGTACTAATTTTTTTTGAATTATCCTCTAAAACGCCAAATTATATACAAATGTAGTTCCAATGAGCAATGGTGCTACCCACTTCAACAAAAATACTAATACTCCGAAGAGAGGCGCACGAAGAGTGCCACCGTTGGATATTTGTTGGTGGAAAATTTTTCTGTCGAGATACCAACCCGCAAATACACTGGTCAATAGACCTCCGAGTGGCATCAATACATCGGCTGTAATCATATCGAAGAAATCGAAAATCTTGCCCGACCACAAGCACAATATCGCAACAGTAACCGATATTGTAGTAGCTATTATTGCGCTAATTTGACGCGAGAGGTGGTGTTTGCCTTGAAAATACTCTGTTAGAACCTCGTGGAATGTTATTGTAGAGGTAAGAGCTGCCAAGGCTATCAGCAGGAAGAATATCGCCGACCACAACTGCGGCATTGACATATCCTTAAAGACAAATGGCAGGGTTTCAAATATAAGGGTCGGACCTTGCGCAGGCTCCAATCCCTCCACGCTGAATACTGCCGGGAATATCACCATACCCGATAACACTGCCACCATAAAGGTCATCATCGAAGCCGACCACGCCGTAGTTGAGAGGTTTGTTCCCTTCTTAAAGTATGAAGCAAAGGTTATCAAACAGCCCAAACCTATCGAGAGCGAGAAGAACGCCTGACCTATGGCACTGACAATGGTTTTAATAGTAAATGCCTTCGAAAAGTCTGGCTTAAAGAAGAATTCGTAGCCCTCCTTCGCTCCGGGCATCATCGCGGCACGCAGAGCGATGACCAACAGCATTATGAATAGTATCGGCATCACCAACTCTGCCGTACGCTCCAAGCCCTTGCGGACCCCTCGCGCCACCACGATATGTGTGATAGTGATAAAGAGCATTGTGTAGAATGGCTCTTTCCACGAAGCGCAGAAGTTCTCAAATTGCGCATGGAACTCCTCTCCCGAATAGAGCGAACCATCTACCGAAGCCACAAAGTAGTATAGCGACCAACCTGCAACTATATAGTAGAAGCCCGAAACAAGAGTTGATACGATGATACTGTTGTAACCGAGTGGCTTCCACCATTTTGATAATTGGCTGTACGATTCGACAGGACCTTTACGGGTATATGTTCCAATCGAGAACTCCGACAACATAACAGGAATTCCCAACAATAAAACACAGATAAGATAGAGAAGCACGAATGCACCTCCGCCATTTTCGCCTGCAATATATGGGAATCGCCAAATACTACCCAAACCTATCGCACTGCCCGCAGCAACCAACACTGCACCTATTTTACTGCCAAATGAATCGTTGTTTTTTTCACTCATATAACCTAACCTGATTTTTAGCCATTAGCTAATTCTGCATTTTGAATTTTGCATTTTGAATTTTCAAAATTACGCTTACTCTTGCCACCTTTCCTCCTAGCGGTGGAGCGATTTTTGTTACCCGACACTCCGTTTCGCAAATTTGCGGAAAACGCTCGTGCAGAGCATCTATGATATTTTGTGCTACGCGCTCGATGGTATGTTGCGTGCGTTGCATCTGCTCTCGCACTACCTCATACACCGTCAGATAGTTCACCGCCTTCGTTACATCGTCCTCCTCGGCAACCGTTCCCAGTTCGGTTGTCAGGCGTAGCGACACCTCGAAGTGGCTACCTGTCTGCTGCTCCAACTCATAGCAACCGTGGAAGGCATGAAAATCCATACCTTCCAACTCGATTGTATATAATCTCTTTTCGCTCACTACTCCACAATTACAAGGTAGTAATTTTTCTTACCGCGCTGCACCAAGATATACTTCTCGGCAATCAAATCCTCGGCGGTAACTACGCGCTGAATATCCGACACCTTCTCCTTGTTGAGCGATACTCCGCCACCCTGAATCATCTTGCGGCACTCGCCCTTCGATGGGAAAATCGAAGTCTTCTCGGCACAGAGGTCGATAAACGAGCAACCTAAATCCTCCTTCGACACCTTGAACTGCGGTACGCCATCGAAGACCTGCAACAAGGTCTGCTCATCGAGGCGGTGCAACGCCTCCGAGGTCGATTGTCCGAAGAGAATCTGCGAAGCCTCGACAGCCTTCTCGTACTCCTCGCGCGAGTGAATCATCGTAGTAATCTCCTCTGCCAAACGCTTCTGCAAAAGGCGCAAATGAGGTGCCTCATCGTGCTCGGCTATCAGGCTTTCGATGGTTTCGCGGTCGAGCAAGGTAAAAATCTTGATATATCGCTTTGCGTCATCATCGCTCACATTGAGCCAGAACTGATAGAACTTGTAAGGCGAAGTATAACGAGCATCTAACCATACATTTCCACTCTCGGTCTTTCCGAACTTCGTTCCGTCAGCCTTTGTGATAAGCGGGCAGGTGATAGCAAATGCCTCCGCCTCCGAGCCGAGTTTGCGGCGAATAAGCTCGGTACCTGTGGTGATATTGCCCCATTGGTCTGCACCACCCAACTGCAACTTGCAGTTCATAGTCTGGTAGAGGTGCAGGAAGTCATAACCTTGCAACAACTGGTAGGTAAATTCGGTAAACGACATACCATCTCCCTCTCCATTGAAACGCTTCTTTACCGAATCCTTCGCCATCATGTAGTTTACGGTGATGCACTTACCGATATCACGAGCGAAATCGAGGAACGAGAACTCCTTCATCCAGTCGTAGTTATTTACCATTACGGCTGCATTCTCTGCGTCCGAATCGAAGTCTATAAGGCGAGCCAACTGCGCCTTGATCGCCTCCTGATTGTGGCGCAAAGCCTCCTCATTCAGGAGGTTACGCTCCTGCGACTTACCCGAAGGGTCACCAATCATACCCGTAGCACCACCGACCAAAGCGATTGGGCGGTGTCCGCACATCTGCAAGTGTTTCAATATCATTACGCCCACCAAGTGACCGATATGCAGCGAGTCTGCCGTAGGGTCAATACCGAGGTAAGCGGTTGTCATCTCCTTTGCGAGTTGCTCCTCTGCACCGGGCATGATTGTGTGAATCATACCGCGCCACTGCAACTCCTCAACAAAATTCTTTCTTCCCATTTCTATATCCAACTAAATTTAACTACCTATTCTACATCTAAATCGAGCATCTTCTGCATATACTCGAATTCGGGGGTAACTTTGCGTATATGCGCCACTCTGTCTTCGAGCTTTATCGGCTTCAACTTAAAGTCCATCTCCTTAATCTCGATATGCATATCGAGTGAGCCCTTCACGCCTGCTGTCTCGGCTATGCTCTTCAAAATCCAAAATCGCTCATCGAGAAGTTCCTGTTGTAACGACTCTGATGGCACTGACAACTTCACCTTATTGCCCTCAAACTCTATACTCTCGAATGCCGAGACAAAACGGTGTCTTTCAGCACACATTCGCTGAACAATCGCCTCCTTCGCCTGCAACAACTTGCTCTCACTCTCCGGATCGATAATGGCGTGTCCACCCTTACCTTCACCCTCAACGGGATTCGAGACCTTTTCGAGCAACGATGTTATCGAGCCACCAAGTATCACCGAAGATTTAGGTTTAACCTCTACCACCGGCGTAGGTGCAACCTCCACCCTTTGTGGCTCTATCTTTTCAACGGTCGGCACCTGCTCCGTTATTGGTTGAGGAGTTGGCGCAGGTGCTGCCGTAGGTTGTTCTATCTTTTGCTCAACAACAGATTGTGTAGTCGGTGCAGATTGAGGTTGCGCCGCCACAACAGTCTTATTTTCAACGGCGTTCAAGTCGGGCAATGAGTATTTAGCCTCGATTGGAGCCGTCAGTTCATTGTTTTTTTTTTCGCCGAGTGTCGAAATTTTCATCAGTGTGAGTTCGACAAGCAGACGCTGCGATGATGAGGTACGCAACTTCGAGTCCGCCTCGGTCAAGAGGGATATTGCACCGAAGAGGAATGCAGGTTCGCACACTGCTGCCTGCTGGCGATACTTTTCGAGCAACGAGCCCGTATATTCAATCAACGATACCGCAGGACCTTTGGCTACAAGCAGGTCGCGGAAGTGCTGATTCAGACCACTCATAAATATCTGTCCCGAAAAACCCTTCGACAACACTGCATCGTACTCCAACAGCGCATTTACATAGTCGCCACGCAGGAGCAACTCCGTAAAACGAAAATATGTTTCGTAGTCGAGGACATTCAAGGTTGCCGCTACGGCGTGATACTCCAACTTCGTACCACAGAACGACACCGCCTTATCGAACATCGACAATGCATCGCGCATACCTCCGTCAGCCTTTTGGGCGATAAGGTTTAGCGACTCATCATCAGCCTCTACACCCTCGCTTTGAGCGATGTAGCGCAAGTATCCCACCGCATCTTCCACGCGGATACGGTTGAAGTCGTAAATCTGACATCGCGACAAGATAGTCGGAATAATCTTGTGTTTCTCGGTAGTTGCGAGGATAAAAATCGCATGCTTTGGCGGCTCCTCCAAAGTTTTGAGGAAGGCGTTGAATGCTGCTTGCGAAAGCATGTGAACCTCATCTATAATAAAGACAGAGTACTGCCCGATTTGCGGAAGAACGCGCACCTGCTCGATAAGTTGGCGGATATCCTCGACCGAGTTATTCGATGCCGCATCAAGCTCGTGAATATTGAGCGAACGATTCTCGTTAAACGACAAACACGAATCGCACTTATCGCACGCCTCTGCGCCTACGGGGTGCTGGCAGTTGATAGCCTTTGCGAAGATTCTCGCACAGGTGGTTTTACCCACGCCACGAGGTCCGCAGAAGAGGTAGGCATGCGCCAATTGACCACGCTCGATTGCATTTTTCAATGTCGAGGTGATATGATTCTGTCCTACCACACTCGCGAAGGTGGCAGGGCGATACTTTCGAGCCGATACTATAAATTTCTCCATAATCGGCACAAAGTTAATAAACTTTGTCTATTTCTTTCCAATTTTCCGACAAAATGTCGCCCTTATGTCACAATTTTTGCCATCTATGCCACAAAAACCGCCAAAACGGCACCTAAAACCACTTGGCAGAAGATTTGTTATAAACGGAAAACGGAGAACTGAGAACGGAAAACTGAGAGTTGAGAGTTGAGAGTTGAGAACAGAGAGCTGAGAGCGGAAAGCTGAGAACTGAAAAAGATAAAGCGCTCCCTATAAAGCGAACGGAGTGAGCGCCCCCAGTAAGAAGTCGGAGGCCAAGCGGTCTTAGGAAGACAACATGTTTCCCCAA
>JAZQHQ010000066.1:0-8430 GCA_045540675.1 Alistipes sp.
GATAACAAAGACCTAAATACGATTTAGGTGGTTATAGCGGTGAGGTTCCACCTCTTCCCATTCCGAACAGAGAAGTTAAGCTCACTCGCGCCGATGGTACTGCGGTTTTCCCGTGGGAGAGTAGGTAGCCGCCTCTTTAAGCCAAACTCCACATCAGAGTTTGGCTTTTTCTTTTGCTAAATTTTCAACTATTACAATATTAGCCAAACTCTGATGTGGAGTTTGACTTAAAGGGCGGCAAACTTGTTCTTCTTCGAAGAACGAAGTATTATCGGTGGCAGTGGGCTTAATCACTCTGTGTAACAGAGAACGATTGCGCAAACCGAGCGCAGAGTGCATATCTGGTATGTACTATGCCGAGGTGCAGCCAATCGAAACGGCACAATAGAGCCGCAGGCTCGTGCCGTAAGTTAAGCTATACTTGCCACCGATAACTATTTTGCCGCCAACATTTGTGTTACCTATCCCCCAAACCCCCTTTCTGTAAAGGGGGCTTAATGATTTATACAAAAAGCCAAACGGGCTTGGATTAAAGAGGCAGATGCTGTTTTCCAGTGGAAAATAGCATTACTATTCGATGTGAGTGGGCTTAGCTGCTCTGTGAAACAGAGGACGGGCGTAGCAGGTGAGAGCAGAGGGGGCTTGCACACTCTGCCGAACCGCCACCGCCCGAAGCCGAGCGATAATCGCAAAGCGATGCTCGGCAAGTTAAGCTCTATATGCTTATCGCATATAGAGTAGTGCGTTACCCACCCCCTAAATCCCCCGCCTGTGCGGGGGACTTATTGTTGCTTATGGTGATGTGCAAAATTATAAATAGTTTTCCGCTTTCAGTTTTCCGTTATAGAGAGCCTTCGGCTCGTGCTGAAAGTTAAGCCTTGCCACCGACAACTATTTTGCCGCCACTATTTGTGTTACCTCCCTCCTGAAAAAACTCTCTGGTAAAAAATGTCAGAGAGTCGATTTTATGTTGTATTACATATTTTATATATTAATAATACTTATATAGCTATAAAAATTATCAATTTGACAAATAGTAAAAGATGTATTATATTTGCAGTAGGAAACAGAAAAAATAACCTTAAAAAAGATACTACTATGTTAAGCGAGAGATTACACGCAGCAATTAATGAGCAGATTAATGCCGAGTTATGGTCGGCCTACCTCTACCTTTCTATGTCGATGGATGCCGAGGCAAAGGGTTACAAGGGTGTAGCGAATTGGTTTTATGTTCAGTGGCTCGAAGAGCAGGATCATGCACGAATTTTGGCAAACTATCTCAATTCACGCGATGCAAAGGTTGAGTTGAAGCCTATTGCCGAGGTGCAGACCGAATGGGAATCGGTACAGGATATGTTCCGCCAAACATTGAAGCATGAGAAGGTTGTAACCGGTCTTATCAACAACCTTGCAGCCATTGCGCACGAGGACCGTGACTTTGCATCATCGAATATGTTAGTTTGGTTTATTGACGAGCAAATCGAAGAGGAGGAGTCGGCACGCGATATGATTTTCGCCTCGGAGGCCGTTGAGAGTGACAAGTACGGAATGTATCAACTCGACAAGGAGTTGGCAGCGCGAGTATATACGCAGGCTTCGCCTCTCGCCTCTTCGGCAGAGTAGAGGGGAAAAAACATGGAAGGCTCGATTCGATTCGAGCCTTCTGTGTTTTTTGTGTGTATGGATAAGCTATTTTTTCTCTGCATCCAACTTTTTGGCTACGGCAGCCAACATGTCGTCTGTCATCGAGGAGATATCCCACTGTGGTTTCCAACCCCACTCCTCGCGAGCGCAGGAGTCATCGAGTTGATTAGGCCAACTATTGGCGATAGACTCCTTCACAGGGTCGATATCGTAACTCATCTCGAAGTTCGGCATACGCTTGCGAATCTCGGCAGCGAGAATATCGGGAGTGAAACTCATTGAAGCAACATTGAACGAGTTGCGATGCTTTAATTTCGATGGGTCAGCCTCCATCAACTCCACAATTGAGCGCAACGCATCAGGCATATATATCATGTCCATATATACATCGCGTGGTACGGCACAAGTGTAGCGACCATTGCGAATAGCCTCATAGTAGATTTCTACTGCGTAGTCGGTAGTTCCTCCTCCCGGAAGTGTCTTGTTCGAAATAATGCCCGGGAAGCGGATTGAACGGGTATCCAAATCGTATTTCTTGGCGTAATAATTTGAGAGCAACTCACCCGTTACCTTGCAAATACCATAGATTGTAGTCGGCTGCATAATGGTATCCTGCGGAGTCATATCCTTTGGAGAGGTTGGACCAAAAGCGCCGATTGACGATGGGGTAAATACGGCACAATGGTGTTGTCGTGCAACCTCCAAAGAGTTAAATAGCGCGTTCATATTTATATTCCACGCCATTTGAGGATTGCGCTCGCCTACTGCCGAGAGCAATGCTACAAGATTGAATATGGTGTCAATATTGTGACGCGCAACGGCTGATGCCATATTTGTAGGGTTAAGCGCATCGAGAACCTCGAAAGGTCCATCCTCTGCCAACCCTTTGCATTCGCGAACATCGGTTGCTACAACATTGTCATTGCCATATATTGAACGCAGATAAGGAACGAGCTCCGAGCCAATTTGACCACCTGCACCAACGATAAGAATCTTTTTCATTCTGTTTGGAATAGTTTAACTACTACAAAGGTAGCAAAAAAAACTAATGATGATGCGTGGTGAGCAAAAATTTTCAATTCAAACTACTCTCTTTTTCGCTTTTTCTTCGTAATGGTTGCACCGCTTTCAAGGGTGCCAAGGTAACGCATTACCCCATTTGGCGTAACAAGTGCCAAGCGTGTCTGCCCCGTGATGTTCGACAAGAATATCTCCGCTAACCACCTCTCCGAGCCATTCATAAACGAGAAAGTAATGCGCCAATTCGAGCCATCGAGCGTAGCGGTATAGCCCTCGATAAAGGCATCGAGATTTACCGTATCGATAACATACGAAGTGAACTCCACAGGCAAGTGCAGTACAACCTTATCGCCCGACACGCCCATAAAGAGGTAGTAGGCGTATATCGAGCGAGTGTTGCCCGTAACAACATTCTGCATCGTAACGGGGCGGAAGATGTAGTTGCGCGACTTGACTATATCGTCAATCTCGGCAGCATACGCCACTTTGCGAGCCTCACGCCGAGCCTTAGCACTCGATGAATCCGCAGTGTTTGACAAGTTAGACAGAGTGTCCGTTTCGCCGACAGCAGCGCGTGTTGCGATACTCGCCAAGAGCATCGCAACAAGGAGTATTATGCGCGCCATCGTTAGTTAAGACCTGTAATGCCACCCACATATTGAACATCGGGATACCACGGCGAGGCGATGGTGAGTGTCGCACTACCTGACGAGGTGTAGATTTCGAGCGAGAAGTCGTAGTCCGAGCCACTGAATAGCGAGGAGGTGAATGTTACGAGCCACCCCTCTTGTGTCTGCTCGGTAATATACTTCTGCACCGAAGGCACAGTGTAGTTGAGCATTACGGTATAGTAAGGCGGCGTTACGCCCTTGATATATGGCAGAAAAATATCGACCTCGTTGCCCCAAACACTCAACTCGAAGTTGGCGTTGTTCAAGAGTCGCATCTGCCCTGCGGGTTGCTGTTGCATCGATTGGGGGTTGAATTGGAAGTTGCGGGCGAGGACTATCGAGTCGATATATCGCTCGTAGGAGGCTTGTCGCTCGGCACGGCGTTTCTCGCGCTCGATATGTCGTTGTTCTCGTTGTTGAGCCCTCTCGGCGGAGGTTTTTGTTGTTGCCTGCGTGTAGCCAATAATGCACACACCCACAGCAAATAGCACTGATGCCGTAATTAGGATTTTGCGTTTCATAAGTCGTAAAATTTTTATCTCTACGACCTACGGGGCAAATATCGTGCAAAAAAGGCTGTTACAACCTTGCGGTCGAACAGCCTCGATAGAGTATTGTACGACAATTTACGCCTTTTCGGGGGTGTGCTTGTACTTAAAGATTAGCGCAAACAAAATCGCTACTACCAATGCATAGCCTGCGAAAATCAACCAAGTGGTTGACCAGCCCTGCATCATTGCAACGCCCTCCGAGCCGTTATAGACAAAGTGATTTACAACAGCTTGTGCGCCGAGAGTTCCGATAGTTGCACCCACGCCATTGGTCATCATCATAAACAAGCCTTGCGCCGAAGAGCGAATATCCTCCGAAGTCTCCTGATTAACATACAACGAGCCCGATACATTGAAGAAGTCGAATGCTACGCCATAGACAATCATCGAGAGGATAAACATCCACACGCCTGTACCCGGGTTGCCCAAGCCGAACAATCCGAAGCGCAATACCCACGCAAACATCGACATCAACATCACATTCTTAATGCCGAAACGCTTCAAGCAGAACGGAATCAAGAGAATACACAAAGTTTCCGACACCTGCGACAACGAAATAAGGATATTAGCGTGTTGCACGCCGAATGTATCGGCATACTCCGGAATGGCGTTGAAGTTCGAGATAAACGGATTAGCAAAGCCGTTGGTAATCTGCAATGACACACCCAAAAGCATCGAGAAGATAAAGAAGATAGCCATCTTTTTCTGCTTAAAGAGCGCAAATGCCTTCAATCCAAGAGCCTCTGCAAGCGACTTCTTCTCGCCCTTTGCGATAGGGCACTGTGGCAAGAGGAAGGCATAAATACCAAGCAACAAACCGAGTACTGCGCACTGTGCAAACTGCATATACGAACTCTGGAAGCCCGCCAAGTCGCAGCCTACCATTGCACAGATAAAACCTACCGTACCCCAAACACGAATTGGAGGGAATGCCTTGACTGTATCCAAACCTGCGCGTTCCAAAAGGCTGTAAGCCACCGAGTTCGACAAGGCGATAGTCGGCATATAGAACGCTACGCTCAAAGTGTAGAGCGAGAACAGCGGAGCGAACTCCACTGCGCCCATTGCGCCCGTGCCATAGAAGGCTGTCAAACCTGCAAACACTGCTGCCAAAGTGTGGCACAAGCCGAGCATGCGCTGAGCCTGAATCCAACGGTCAGCAATAATACCCACCAACGCAGGCATAAAAAGCGACACGATACCCTGCACGGCATAGAACAATCCGATGCGCTCCTGTAAGCCTATATTAAATAGGTATGTACCCATCGAAGTCAAGTACGAACCCCATACCGCATATTGCAGGAAGTTCATCACGATAAGACGAAACTTGATATTTTTCATATCCCTAAAAAATATTTTTCTGAAAAAAATTAAATCTTAACCTTCTTCATCGACTTACGGCTCTTCTCTGCCATAAAGCCCATTACATGGCTCTCAATAGATACATCAATCGTGCTAGATAGTAATTTCTCGTCTTGTGCCGATACTGCGCGCAAGAAATCGCGTACGAGCATGTGGTCACCACCACCATGTCCCGAACCCTTGTACTCGGCAATCTCTGATACCTTCTGATCCCAAACACTCTTGTGTCCCGAACGGAAATCATAGAATGTAAAGGTCTTCATATCGCCCTCGATAAAGCCCTTTGTTCCCATAATACGGGTACGGCGACCTCCCCAAGGGGTGAATGCGTCCATCGAAAAGCTGGCTGTAACACCATCCTTAAATCTCATTATTGTCACATAGTGGTCGCATTGGTCGTTGTTGCAACGGAATACGCAACGACCGTAATTTGTAGTTTTGAGCTTCTCGCGGATAAGTTCAGGATCTCGCTTCGGAAGGTCAAATACATAGAGGTGCTGCTTTCTCTCTATATAGATATGCTTTGCCGAGAATGGGCACTCCTTCTCGTGTGGGCAGTCGCCACCGCCAACATTGTCTATACAACGTTCGGTTGCGCCCTTTGGCATATTTTCAGGACGGAACAGATACAACGAACCCTCGGCAGCGATAGTTTCGCAAGGCTTGCCGATAAGCCAACGCATAATATCGAGGTCGTGGCACGATTTGGCGAGGATAATCGGCGTGGTCTTCTCGGAAAGAGGCCAGTTGCCACGAACATACGAGTGAGCCATATGACCATACTTGATAGGCTCGAAGTGCTGGATGTTGACAATATCACCGATTGCACCCGAGTCAAGAACCTCTTTGAGGGCGATAAAGTAAGGTGCATAGCGCAATACGTGGCATACAGCAACGATACGATTGTACTTGTGAGCCTGCTTCAAGATAGCACGGCACTCCTTCTCGGTTGGAGCAACAGGCTTCTCGAGCAATACATCGTATCCGAGTTCGAGAGCCTTCATACAAGGCTCGTAGTGGAGATTGTCGGGAGTTGCGATAACTACCGCATCTGCCAACTTCGGACGCGAGAGAGCCTCGTTGAAATCCTTGAATACATTCTCCTTCGGAATATTGTGCTTCTTTGTCAATACCGTACGGCGGTGAGGGTTCAAATCGGCAACAGCCACAACCTTCATCGAACCTGGGAATTTTTCAGCATAACGAGCATAGGTTCCACCACGGCTGCCTGCACCAATAACCATCACGGTTACCGGTTTCGACAATTTTGCATCCATCGAAGGGATTACGGTCTTAATTTTGCTTGCGCTAGCGATATCCGGAATCTCACTTTCGCCGAGAGCTGATATCGAATTGGCCTTTGCGGTTAAATCTACTGCTACTGCACCGGCCATAAGCATACCCATTCGTTTTAAGAAGTCTAGTCTGTCCATACAAAAAGTTTTATAGTTAAAATCTTCACAAAGATAACACATATTTTCAATATACTTATATATTCTTTTGAAAAAAATGTTGATGATAGATGAAAAACGCTTCGGTGATGTAACTTTTTTTGAAAAATTCTTTGCGAAAACAAAAATAAGTTCTACATTTGCACTCGCAAAACGGAATTGGGCTATGGTGTAATGGTAACACTACAGATTCTGGTCCTGTCATTCCAGGTTCGAATCCTGGTAGCCCAACTAAGACAAACGAAACAAAGAGATGTCGCAAAGCGGCATCTCTTGTTTTTGATATAGTATGGCGTAAATGTTAGCGGTGTCCCATGAAAGGCATTAAGCGGAGTGAGCGTAAGCGAGCGCAGTAGCCAATCCTGACAGTCCAATTAATCTATTTGAGGGGCGGGTAGGAGAGTCTTAAAGAGGTGTTTTTGTGAAAAAATGCAGATTTTTGTAGAATTTTTGCAGAAAAATTTGCAGATTAAAAATTTTGCGCTACCTTTGCACTCGCAATACAGCAATGGTGGATTCATCTAAGGGCTAGGATACCTGCCTCTCACGCAGGACATAGGGGTTCGAATCCCCTATCCACTACAAAGCAAAAAAATAATATAAGGAGTTCATTTCGAACTCCTTTATTATTTTATTCATTTTGAGGCGGTTAGACAGTTTTCCAACCCCACCCAAAACAGTCAAAAAATCACTGTTTTTTCCTCAATTTTCGACCAAAAATTTATATGTTAATTTAAGGTTGTACTTAAATTGGAGGGTGCTGTGGAGTTGGGAAATTAGATATTTAAAAGTTTTCCATTTTTATATACTTTCAAACTTCCTTCTTCATCACCAGAGTAATCAACAGCCTTGTAATGATTATTATCATATATAATAGTATTTCCTCCGTCTGTGATATATAACTTTGAGGCATCAAACCTCTCCGACTTTGTTACTTCTATCGCAAAGACATTTACAAGATCTGTATTATGTTGATATACAACTAATCCTTTTGGAGAAATTCCAGGATGTTCTCTATTATAGTTGGCTCTATAATATTTTCCTACTTTCTTCAATTCTGAATTGTAAAAATAACTTGTAGGCATAGTCTCGCTTTCTTTAACAATGATTTCATTTACATCTGTTAAATATGAAGTTGTTAATGCGTCATAGAATGGACTTTCCCCTTCCTCCTCTATTAATTTCTTCATACTACCGTAATCCATCTCCTCTAGGAACCCCCTAATTGTATTGGCATAAATCTTATCTGCATCATAACAAATGTAGAGGATAAAATACTTACGATTCATTGAATTGTTGGTCTCATTTTTAATAGTACTCATAATTGTTTTTTTTGTTTTTAAGTTATACATATTTTTTCTTACAACTATATATAACAAAAAACTGAAAAAATTTAGTAAAAATCAGTAAAAAATTTAACTTATTTTCACATTTAATCCGTTCTATACGAATTAGTTATCCGCTGCATAATATACTGATTGCCAATATAATATAATTAGGTGATTTTAATGTGCAAAAAGAAAGTAGGAATAGACTGTGTTATTATGATATTTACCACTATGTAGATAAGAAAAGCCCTCCCTCAATAATAATTTCCCAACTCCACACCCTCCAATTTAAGTACAACCTTAAATTAACATATAAATTTTTGGTCGAAAATTGAGGAAAAAACAGTGATTTTTTGACTGTTTTGGGTGGGGTTGGAAAACTGTCTAACCGCCTCAAAATGAA
>JAZQHQ010000067.1:0-9693 GCA_045540675.1 Alistipes sp.
CCTTTGCGATAGCGGCAGCAACCTCCGATGCCTTACCGAGGCCGTAGCCTACAACACCGTTCTCGTTACCAACTACAACAATTGCAGAGAAGCTGAATGTACGACCACCCTTTGTAACCTTTGTTACACGGTTGATACCAACGAGACGCTCTTTCAACTCGCCGAGGTCGCCTGTGTTTACTTTCTTTACATTTGTATTTGCCATATCGCTTCTTAGAATTTAAGACCGCCCTCACGAGCAGCATCTGCCAACATTTTTACTCGTCCGTGATAGAGGTAGCCGTTACGGTCGAAAGCTACGGTCGAAATACCCTTCTCGATAGCCTTCTTTGCTGCCAATGCACCAACCAATGCTGCAACCTCACACTTGTTCTTTCCTGCTGTCTCAGCAGCCAACTCCAACGAAGAAGCTGTTGCCAAAGTTACACCAGCAAGGTCATCGATAAACTGTACATAAATCTGCTTGTTGCTACGGAATACAGTCATACGAGGACGCTCAGATGTTCCGCTTACGACCTTGCGTATGCGCATCTTGATTCTCTCTCTTCTTTCAATCTTATTCAAAGCCATAACTTTTTCCTCCCTTATTATTTAGCATTTGCAGACTTACCAGCCTTACGACGAATTACCTCGCCTACGAACTTGATACCCTTGCCCTTGTATGGCTCAGGCTTACGCAACGAGCGAAGTTTTGCTGCTACCTGACCGATGAGCTGCTTGTCTGCACTCTTCAATGTTACGATAGGAGCACCCTTCTTCTCGGTTACTGCAGTTGCTGTTACCTCCTTTGGAAGTTTCAAATATGTGTCGTGCGAATAGCCGAGGCTCATTTCGAGAACATCTCCCTTAACCTCTGCTTTGAAACCGACACCTACCAACTCTTGCTTAATCTCGTAGCCCTTCGATACACCAACAACCATATTGTTGATGAGCGCACGATAAAGACCGTGCAAAGAGCGATGACGCGGTTGGTTTGTAGGGCGAGTGACAATCACTGCAGGAACCTCCGCACCGCTCTCCTTCGAGATAGCTGTACCGACCTCAACAGTAATATCTGAGTCAACCTTCTGGCTCAGTGTCCCAAGTGGCCCTTTCACGCTTACCGTGTTGTCCGCTGCGATTGTTACCTCAACACCGGCAGGTAAGATTACAGGTAATTTACCAATTCTTGACATTTTGTTTTGGTTTTTTAATGATTAATAAATGTAGCACAATACCTCGCCACCAACATTCTCCTTAACAGCCTGTGCGCCTGTCATGATACCCTTTGATGTCGATACGATTGCAGTTCCGAGGCCGTTCAACACGCGTGGCATGTCAGCAACCGAAGAGTACTGACGCAAACCAGGACGAGATACACGCTTCAAATCCTTGATAGCGTTTGTCTTGTCGTTCCACTTCAATGCAATCTTGATGATTGGGTGACCCTTCTCATCCTTGTCAAACTTGTAAGCAAGGATATAACCCTGCTCGAAGAGAATTCGAGTGATGGCCTCTTTAATTTTTGAGCCAGGAGCTACAACCACCTTGTGGTTGGCTTTCACTGCGTTTCTAATTCTCGTCAAAAAATCCGCAATTGGATCTGTCATAACTGTAAAGAATTAAAAGTTAAAAATTAAATTGTTTGTTAAAAAATTAGTTTTTGCCCGTTGGTTTGCCACCGTTTTCACGACTTTAACCCAGATTTTCGCCCTAATTCAACTAAATTTCACAACCGAAAGGCAGAAACTTCGACCTTTCGTATCCAAGTATCCCCCTCGCTTTCCGACTCTGAAAACGGTTTTTCGCTCTATCCGCAAGCCTCTTATTAGCACCTGCAACCCATACGAAACCCTTCCTCTGCGAAGCCGTAACCCCGTAAGCACCAACACCTTAGCACATTCGGCGGTTGTTAAAATGTAAATTGTCTTGCGACAAAAACTCACTTTCGAGCCTGCAAAGATAAATATTATTTCTCACACTACCAAACAATTACGCAATTTTTTAGACCGAGTGGGGGGGGGCAGGAGGGAGAAGGTAGGCGAGTTTTGGGAATTTGGAGAATTTGGAGAATTTTGTTACTTTTGCAAAGATTATCATTAACAACCAAACAAAGAAAACCCTACTATGAGAAAATTTATACTACTTGTAGCTGCAATCTTCGTTTTTGGGCTACCGCAATCGTACGCCTTGAATATCGAGGATTTCATAACATTCGAGCGCGTAGACCCTCTGAAAAAGATTCTCAGAGAGGAGAACTTTTTCCCCGAATTCAAGGGGGCTGTACACGTGGCAAGAGGCGAGTACGCTACATTCCAATTTGCTGTAAGAAGCGCTATTCCGTTGAAGGAACTAAAACTCTCAGTCACCCCTTTCTCCAACGATAAGGGCAAGGCGTTTACCGCCTCACGAGTCGGCTTTGTTGATTATGTTAAGATAAATCGCCTGATTCCAAAACCTTCGATAGATGTGCTTCGCTCGCAATCAGGATACTTTCCGGACCCTATACGCGAAGTGGAGAGTTGGTCCGTAGGCCGCGACCAGGCACAGCCTATGTGGATTACAGTACCCATTCCTGCCAAGACAAAGGCCGGAATCTATAAAGCGGAGGTCACATTGTCGGGAAAGGCGAGTGGTGAAGAATTCACATTGAAGAAGAATATATCTATAAAGGTATATCCCGTAACTCTTGAAAAGCCAACGTTATGGTTAAGCAACTGGTTCAACACTTCCGATGCGGCTATGAAGGTTCTTAATGGCGGAAAAAGTGTCAAACGCTACTCCCCTGAATATTGGGATATGGTAAGCGAGATTGCAAGAATGCTCGGTGAGTGCCATACCAATGTTATATTATTAGATCCATTGCGCCACGTGGAGTACACGATGAAGGGTGACAAGTATAGCTTTGACTTCGGCAACTTCGACAAATTTATCGAAATCTTCGAGAAGGCAGGAGTATTGGGAATGGTCGAGGGCGAACATATCGCCATCCGCAAGGGTGGCTGGAAGAGTCAATTTGTTTTTCTCGTACCCGAATACAATGAAGATGGTGTCAAGAAGAAGATCAAACACGATTTGGATTCGGAGGTGGCTATCAACTTCTACAAACAGTATCTGCCGGCATTAAAGTCGCACCTCAAAAGAAAGGGGTTGGAGAATCGCTACGCCCAGCACATCGCCGACGAGCCAACCCAATCGAACTACAAAAGCTATATCGAGATTGCAAAGTTTGTAAAGGAGTGTTGGCCCGAGGTGAAGATTATCGAGGCGTGCCAAACCACCAACCTCGAGAATATGGTGGATATATGGGTTCCTCACCTCGAACAATTCAAGAGGGATTACAAGTTCTACAAGGCTCGCAAAAATGCCGGCGATGATGTGTGGTTCTACACCTGTCTTTCGCCTCAGGGAGAGTATGCCAACCGATTTGTGGAGTTACCGTTGCTCAAAACCCGTATTCTCCACTGGTTAAACTATCGCTACGGAGCAACCGGATATCTACATTGGGGATTCAATCAATGGGGCAATGGCTGCAATCCATACGGAGATATATCCTCCATACAATCTGAATTCGGTACAGTATTGCCTGGCGGAGATAGCTGGATTGTCTATCCAGACAATGGTAAGTTGTATAGTTCAATCCGATTTGAGGCTATGCGCGATGGAGTTGCCGACTACACCCTGCTGCAGATGCTTGCCAAGAAGAGCCCTCAGCAGGCTAAGGAGTATTGCCGCCGCGTAGTCTACAATTGGACTGCCTACGATACGAGCAACGACCACTTCCGCTGGACAAGAAAGAAGATTCTCGAACAACTCTCAAAATAGTTGAGTTGCCAGAGCATTAGGGGCGTTAGGGGGTATCTCTAACGCCCTTAATTATATATCCAATCCTACTCCACCCGAAAATCAGAGATGGTTGTGGGAATTTTGTGCAAGGCAAGGCGTTGAGTCCGCAGCATACTGAACGTATGTGAGGAACTCAACGACCGATGGATTGTGCAAAAGTCACCAACCAGAATGATTTTCAAAAAGAAAAGGTGCGCTCCTTATGGAACGCACCTTTGATATGAGTCGTACAACGACTACCAGCTTGCCTTCTTAACGCCTGGGATAAGTCCAGCAGAAGCCATCTCACGGAACTGGATACGGCTGATGCCGAACTGACGCATATAACCCTTTGGACGACCGGTGAGCTTGCAACGGTTGTGCTGACGAATAGGGTTTGCGTTGCGTGGGAGCTTCGAAAGGGCAATCCACGCCTCCTCGTGATCAATCTCGCCGGCTTTCAACTGCGCTGCGATCTCGTCACGCTTGTGCTGATAACGAGCAGCCAACTTCTCACGCTTTACCTCGCGTGCCTTCATTGATTCCTTTGCCATAGCTTATTGATTCTTTTTAGCGTTTTTGAATGGCAATCCGAACTCACGGAGAAGTGCATAAGCCTCCTCGTCAGTCTGTGCCGATGTTACAAATGTAATCTCCATACCGAAGATCTTGGTAATCTTGTCGATGTCGATTTCAGGGAAGATAATCTGCTCGGTGATACCGAGAGTGTAGTTACCCTGACCATCGAACTTGTCGTTGATACCCTTGAAGTCGCGGATACGAGGAAGGGCAACAGCGATAAGACGCTCCAAGAACTCGTACATACGGTTAGCGCGAAGGGTTACGCGAACACCGATAGGCATACCCTTACGGAGTTTGAAGTTCGAAATATCCTTGCGCGACTTGGTCTGTACTGCCTTCTGACCTGTTATCTGGGTAAGCTCCTCCTGTGCTACATCGATAAGCTTCTTATCGGCAACAGCCTGACCCATACCCTGATTGATAACGATCTTTTCAAGTTTAGGACACTGCATAATGCTCTTGTATCCAAACTCCTTCATAAGGGCAGGAACGATCTGCTCCTTATACTGTGTTTTGAGTGATGGAATGTATGCCATTATTTAATCTCCTCTCCTGATTTTTTAGCGTAACGAACTAATTTACCTTCTGCGTTTGCCTTGCGACCTACACGAGTAGCCTTGCCACTCTTAGGGTCGAGCAACTGCAAGTTTGAGATGTGAATCGCAGCCTCCTGCTCAACGATTCCACCCTGAGGATTCTGTGCGTTAGGCTTGGTAGCCTTCTTCACGAGATTTACGCCCTCAACAATAGCGCGCTGCTTCGAGGTCTCAACCTTCAAGACCTTACCCTGCTGGCCCTTATTGTCGCCGGCGATAACGATTACCGTATCCCCTTTCTTAATATGTAATTTCACTGACATATCGAATAACTTTTTTAATTATTACAATACTTCCGGTGCGAGCGAAATGATCTTCATATATTGGTCACGCAACTCACGAGCCACAGGACCAAAGATACGAGTACCACGCATCTCACCTTGGTTGTTAAGAAGGACTACGGCATTGTCATCGAAACGGATATAAGATCCGTTGGCACGCCTAATCTCCTTTTTGGTTCTTACTACGACTGCCTTCGATACGGCACCCTTCTTTACATCGCCAGAAGGGCTCGCGCTCTTAACAGCCACTACAATCTTGTCGCCGATCGAAGCATAACGACGCTTTGTACCGCCAAGTACTCGGATACAAAGAACCTCCTTTGCACCGCTGTTATCGGCTACTGTAAGTCTGCTTTCTTGTTGTATCATAATTACTTAGCTTTTTCAATAATTTCTACTAATCTCCAACGCTTCGTCTTGCTCAACGGGCGAGTCTCCATAATGCGTACTGTATCACCCTCGTTTACGGTTGTGTCGAGACACTCGGCTGCGAACTTCGTAGTCTTGTTCACGAACTTACCATAGATTGGGTGCTTAACCTTACGAGCAACTGCCACCACGATAGTCTTCTCCATCTTGGTGCTGACAACTACTCCGATACGCTCTTTTCTAAGATTTCTTTCCATAGTTCAATTCTTATTTTTGGCGCAGAATAGTCATCATACGAGCTATATCTCTGCGGGTTTTCTTAATTTCCGAAGGATTCTCGACTGGCGAAACGGCGTGTTGAACCTTCATAGTTGCAAGTCTTGCCTTCTCCGAAGCGATACGCTCCTGCAAGTCCTGAACCGACATCTCCTTAATTTCAGCTGTTTTCATAATCTTAATCCTCCTTTTTTACAATGCTGTCGACTCATCGTAGTCGCGGCGAACAATAAACTTAGTTGTGATTGGCAACTTCTGCGCTCCAAGACGGAGTGCCTCCTTTGCAATCTCCATTGGTACACCCTCTGCCTCGAACAAGATACGGCCCGGAGTAATAGGTGCTACGAATCCTTCCGGATTACCCTTTCCCTTACCCATACGCACCTCGGCTGGCTTCTTGGTGATTGGCTTATCAGGGAAGATACGAATCCATATCTGTCCCTCACGCTTCATATAACGGGTGATCGCCTGACGCGCAGCCTCGATTTGACGGCCTGTGATCCACGAGCTTTCGAGTGCCTTGATACCGAACGATCCGTATGCAAGTTGGTTACCTCTCTGAGCAACACCCTTCATACGACCCTTTTGCATTCTTCTAAATTTGGTCTTTTTTGGCTGTAACATAACTGTTTTGCTTTTAAAAGGTACTACTTACTATTTGTTATTTTTGCGATTTCTGCGTGGAGCGTTGCCCTTACGACCGCCCTGCTGCTGTCGCTGATTCTGCTGCGATGCACCTGCAATCTCAAACAAATCGCGCTTGCCATATACTGTGCCGTGGCAAATCCAAGTCTTGATACCGAGTGTACCTACCTTGGTGATAGCCACTGCCAAGCAGTAGTCAACATCTGCGCGGAATGTGTGCAATGGAATACGGCCCTCCTTTATGGTCTCCGAACGAGCCATCTCGGCACCGCCTACACGACCTGAAATCTGAACCTTAATACCCTCTGCACCTGCACGCATTGTCGATGCGATAGCGGTCTTGATAGCACGGCGGTACGATACACGACCTTCGAGCTGGCGTGCGATGGTCTGTGCAACGATTGTTGCGTCAACCTCCGGATGCTTTACCTCGAAGATGTTAATCTGTACATCCTTGCCTGTGAGCTTCTTCAACTCCTCCTTCAACTTATCAACCTCGGCACCACCCTTACCGATAATCATACCTGGGCGTGCGGTCGAAATAGTTACAGTAACGAGCTTCAATGTACGCTCAATGATAATCTTTGAAATGCTAGCCTTTGCGAGACGAACATTCAAGTACTTACGAATCTTTGCGTCTTCTACCAACTTCTCCGAGAAGTCCTTACCACCATACCAGTTGGAATCCCAACCCTTGATGATACCAAGACGGTTTGCTATTGGATTTACTTTCTGTCCCATCTCTCTTACTTGTTTTCTTCGGTTACCATTTTATCAACCACGATAGTCACATGGTTAGAACGCTTGCGGATACGGTGTGCGCGACCTTGTGGCGCAGCCTGAATACGCTTCAACATTCTGCCTCCGTCTACCATCACTTCCTTTACGCAAAGCTTTACATCTTCGAGACGCTCGTTCTCGTTCTTTGCCTCCCAGTTAGCGATAGCGGATTTAAGGAGCTTCTCCATTCTAATCGATGCCTCCTTCTTCGAGTAGCGAAGGATACCCAATGCCTTATTGATTTCTACGCCGCGGATGATGTCAGCCACCAAACGCATCTTGCGTGGAGAGGTTGGGCAATCGCGCATAATCGCGATAGCTTTCTGCTTCTTCTCAGCCTTTAATTTCTCGGCTCTTATTGCTTTTCTTGAACCCATTGTTATCTACTGTTTACTTTTTCTTGTTACCTGCGTGACCACGGAATGTACGGGTAGGAGCGAACTCGCCGAGTTTGTGACCTACCATATTCTCGGTTACATATACCGGAATAAACTTGTTTCCGTTGTGTACAGCGATTGTCTGTCCTACGAAGTCAGGCGAAATCATACTTGCTCGTGACCAAGTCTTAATTACAGACTTCTTGTTGCCTTCGGCTTGTGCTACTACCTTCGCTTCAAGCTTTGGGTCAATGAATGGTCCTTTTTTTAATGAACGGCTCATTATGTACTCTTATTTAATTATTTCTTACGCTTTGAAATGATAAACTTGGACGATGCCTTCTTTGGACTACGAGTCTTATAGCCCTTAGCGAGCAAGCCCTTACGCGAACGAGGGTGACCTCCCGACTGACGGCCTTCACCACCACCCATTGGGTGATCTACCGGGTTCATTACAACACCACGGTTGTGAGGACGGCGACCGAGCCAACGCTTACGACCCGCCTTACCTGACGATTCGAGGTTGTGGTCAACATTCGATACGACACCTACCGTTGCACGGCAAGTTACGAGTACCATACGAGTCTCTCCTGATGGCAACTTAACGATAGCAAATTTGCCCTCGCGAGCCAAGAGTTGAGCATACGAACCTGCCGAGCGAGCCATCTGCGCGCCCTGACCAGGGTAGAGTTCAATATTGTGTACGAGTGTTCCGAGTGGAATCTCCGACAATGGGAGAGTGTTACCCAACTCAGGTGCTACACCCGAACCGCTGATTACTGTCTGTCCAACTTGCAGACCGTTTGGAGCAAGAATATAACTCTTCTCACCGTCAGCATATACCACCAAAGCGATACGAGCTGTACGATTTGGGTCATACTCGATTGTCTTTACAGTCGCAGCGATGCCGTCCTTGGCACGCTTGAAGTCAACGAGACGATACATCTGCTTGTGACCACCGCCAATGTAGCGTACGGTCATCTTACCGGAATTGTTACGACCGCCGGTGCTCTTCTTTGGTGCGAGCAACGACTTCTCTGGCTTCGATGCGGTTACCTCATCGAATGTACCGATAATCTTATGTCTTGTACCGGGTGTTACCGGCTTAAACTTTCTTACTGCCATCTCTCTTAGATATTACTGTAAAAATCAATCTTATCACCCTCTTTCAAGGTTACAATAGCCTTCTTGTAGTTGTTTGCACGGCCCTCCAAAAGTCCAGCCTTTGTGTAGCGGCTCTTCTGCTTGCCCATGTAGTTAATTGTATTAACATCTGTAACAACCACATTGTACATCTGCTCTACGGCGTTGCGAATCTGCAATTTGTTAGCACGAACATCAACGATGAAACCGTAGCGATTCAATTTTTCGCCTTGAATCGTCATCTTCTCGGTTAAAACCGGCTTAATAATTACATTCATTTTCTTCTCGTTTTTAAGCTAACATTACATTCAATACATTCTCTGCGCCCTCAACCATTACGAGTGCCGATGCGTTCATCACCTCGTAGGTGTTCAACGACGACGCCAAAATGGTCTTTACATAAGGGAGGTTACGGCAAGAAAGCTGCAAGTTTACATTTGTCTCCGGCAAAACAACCAACACCTTCTTGTCTGCTACCTTCAAAGCCGAAGCCAATGCTACAACTGCCTTTGTCTTTGGAGCCTCCAATGCGAGGTTCTCTACTACGGTAATTGCGTTAGCCTGTGCCTTGTAAGTGAGTGCGCTACGGCGAGCCAATCGCTTCAACTTCTTGTTGAGTTTGAAGCTGTAATCGCGTGGAACTGGGCCGAAAATACGACCAAGTCGGAGGCCAAGCGGTCTTAGGAAGAACATGTTTCCCCAACTCCTTGGCTCACAGAACGACATGGCTACGATCCGACTTTGTGCCTTGTAAGTGAGTGCGCTACGGCGAGCCAATCGCTTCAACTTCTTGTTGAGTTTGAAGCTGTAATCGCGTGGAACTGGGCCGAAAATACGACC
>JAZQHQ010000068.1:0-27828 GCA_045540675.1 Alistipes sp.
ATCCCATACTTCAAGTGAAGGTAACGAACAGAATGACCTTCTTCGAGCATCCTCATATATTTGAGCAATGCTCCGTAATCGTGTTTTTTGCGCATAAAGAAACCCCAAAAGTTTTTTGTCCAAACTTTTGGGGTCACTTCACTTGTTAGACACACCTTTTCTTGTGAAAAGTTTAATCTATTACCCGGTTACTCGTTGATGCTCTTTGCAAGAACGATTGTACCCCAAGCATTCTTGAACTTTGGCAACTCAACAACTTCACCAGCCTTAACCTCGCGCTCTACGATATAGAATGTTCCCTTCTTCTTGCCATCCTTTGCGCAACGCGAATAGGTCGAAGAGAGAAGACGCCAAGGAGCCTTACGAGTTAAGCTATTGTTCGATGTAAGCATATAAATCTTGCCATCTGCCAATGCAGTAACACGACCACCTACGCTCATCTCACCCTTTGCAACCGGGGTTGGAACCAACATCTGGAAGCCCTCGAACTCCTTTGGATACTCGTTGCTCATAACATATCCGCTATTAGGCCAAAGTTGTGAGCCCTCCGAGAAAGTGCTTTTAGCATAGCCAACGCCCTCGAACTTAACAGCTATCTCCGATGGTTTCTCAACATACGGGCGAGCGCTCCACGAACGGTTGTTCTTATCGCTACGGAATGCTCCGAGTGGAAGTCCCTCTGCCGAGAAGACATTACCCATATCCTCATTGAAGCAGTAACGAACTGCAACAGGAGCCTCAACGCCCTCTGCCCAAACTACAACCTCATTACCCTCAATACGAGCCTCTGCCAACGAGAAAATCAACTTCTTCTCATTGTTAGGGTCCTTAACACCAAGCTGGAAGCCGTTGATACGACCTTCACCCTTCTGTACGAGGTTGGTAGGAACATTCTTGAAAGATACACGGACAGTGTTACCCTCAACAACCATCGACTTGTATGCAGGAGAACGGAACTCTGCATCGCTCTTCTTGTAGAATCCGCCGAGTGCACACTGTGCCAAACGGTGAGCAACATCCCACTTCTTTGGAGGGTGGATATCGCCCGGAATCTGATTCTGGTCGTTAGTAACAACCAACTCACAATTTGCAGTACGAGCCGCTACACGAGCCTGTGCCTCACGAATACGAGCACCATTGATACCTCCATAGGTGTGCGGAGCAATCTCTACGATGTAGAATGGCATCTCCGGATTGCGGAACTCTGCACGCCACGACTTTACGAGATGCGACAACATGTTTTGATATGTTCCACAGCTCGAAACATTAGAGCAGCCCTGATACCAGATAACACCTGCGATGGTGGTGTGACGAATAGGGTAGATGTTAGCATTGTGGAGGTGCGAAATACGGCTCTTCCATCTCTTGTGGCGCACCTTCTTTGCAACAGCTGCTGCCTTTGGATTGTTTGCGAGATACTCAGCACCCAACCAACCTTCGATTACGGTACCTCCATACGAAGCATCAATAAGACCGATAGGTACATTCAAAGCCTCTTGCAAATCTTTACCGAAGCCATAGCCTACTGCCGAGAAACTTGCCAACGCCTTTGCGTTGCAAACCGACCATCTAGGCTTATGTTTGCGTTGTGCAGGCACATCATTCTGCGGTGTAGCCGAATAGATACGGCCTGTGCAATAGAGGCGGATATTCTTGTTCATTTCGCCTTTCAACTCGCCCTTCATATCAGGAGTCTTGTTTACGCGCCACTCCATATTCGACTGACCTGCGCAGAGCCAAACCTCTCCAAAGAGGATATTTGTGAGCTCCTTAACCTCTTTCTTGCATGAGATTGTAATCGAGTGAGCATCATAGCTTGCAGGAAGTGTCTGAACAGGCAAAATCCAGAAGCCCTCTGCATCTGCCTTAACTTTGAGAGGCTTCTTCAAGTTGAGCCAACTTGGATTGACCTTCACGGTAGCCTTTGGTTTTGCCCAGCCCCAAATGTTTACTGTTGTTGAGTGTTGGAGCACCATATTGCTACCAACAACCGATGGCAAAGTGAGCGTTGTAGGCTTCTCCTGTGCCACTGCAACTGCTGCCGAGAATAACACCGCAACAACTGCAATCAAGATACATTTTAAGTTCTTCATAGTGTGTTGTTTTTTTGTAATTAAAAAGTGTGTGTTGTTTTATCACTGCAAAGGTAATAAATGTTTCGAAAAAACGGCGAACTTATACACTAAATATTTAATAATATATGATTGCCGAATTGATGCCAAGAGAAGTTTACAAAAACTCAATATTTGGCAAAATCGTTTTTGAAATAGACAAAAAATAGTATCTTTGCGCACTATTAAGGTGTGTTTTTTGCAAAAAACACCATATTTGTTTGATTTTGCAGAAAAAATCATTAAATTTGTTAGTTGGAAACAGAATAAAGACAAGGAAACTAAATTTTTCTATCACTTATAACAAACAATTAAAAACTATTTTGCTATGACAAATGTAAAGCGCGTCTATTTCTTCGGTAACAAAGAGGCCGAGGGAAATGGCAAGATGAGAGAGTTGCTCGGTGGTAAGGGTGCTAACCTCGCCGAGATGAATCTTATCGGTATTCCGGTACCTCCGGGATTTACCATCACAACCGATGTTTGTACAGAGTACTACCAGCATGGTCAGGCTGCAATCATCGAGTTGCTCCGTCCTGATGTTGAGGCTGCTATCAAGCGTGTAGAGGCTTTGACAGGTCGTAAGTTTGGCGACAAGGAGTTGCCACTCCTCGTATCTGTTCGTTCGGGCGCTCGTGCTTCGATGCCGGGTATGATGGATACTATCCTCAACCTCGGTATGAATGATGAGGCTGTTGAGGCTGTTGCTCAGCTTTCGGGCAATCCACGCTTCGCTTGGGACTCGTACCGCCGTTTCGTACAGATGTACGGTGATGTTGTTCTCGGCATGAAGCCTGTATCGAAGGAGGACCAAGACCCATTCGAGGTTATCATCGACGAATTGAAGGAGGAGCGCGGTGTTGAGATGGATACCGATTTGACAACCGAGGATTTGAAGGTTCTCGTTAAGAAGTTCAAGGCTGCAGTTAAGGAGCAGACCGGTTCGGACTTCCCGGTAAACCCTTGGGATCAGCTTTGGGGTGCAATCTGCGCAGTATTCGGTTCGTGGATGAACGAGCGTGCTATCCTCTATCGTAAGCTCAACAATATCCCTGCTGAGTGGGGAACAGCAGTAAATGTTCAGGCGATGGTATTCGGTAATATGGGCGACAGCTCGGCTACCGGTGTTGCTTTCTCGCGTGATGCTGCAACCGGTGAGAATATCTTTAATGGTGAGTACCTCGTAAATGCACAGGGTGAGGATGTTGTTGCTGGTATCCGTACTCCACAGCAGATTACTATCGAGGGTTCGCGCCGTTGGGCTAAGGCACAGAACATCTCTGAGGAGGAGCGTGCCGAGAAGTACCCTTCACTCGAAGAGGTTATGCCTGAGGTTTACAAGGAGTTGAACGATATTCAGCACCACTTGGAGGAGTACTTTACCGATATGCAGGATATCGAGTTCACAATTCAGGATGGTAAGTTGTGGATGTTGCAGTGCCGTAACGGTAAGCGTACCGGTGCCGCAATGGTGAAGATTGCAATGGATATGTTGGCAGAGGGCTTGATTGACGAGCAGACCGCAGTTTTGCGTTGCGAGCCTGAGAAGCTCGATGAGTTGCTCCACCCTGTATTTGACAAGGCTGCTATCAAGAATGCAAAGGTTGTAGTTAAGGGCTTGCCTGCTTCGCCAGGTGCTGCTACAGGTCCAGTAGTATTCTTCGCTGACGATGCAGAGAAGGTATTTGCTGAGACAGGTCAGAAGGCAATCCTTGTTCGTATCGAGACTTCGCCAGAGGATTTGAAGGGTATGCTCGATGCAGCAGGTATCCTCACAGCTCGTGGTGGTATGACTTCGCACGCTGCCGTAGTTGCTCGTGGTATGGGTAAGTGCTGCGTTTCGGGAGCAGGTGAGTTGGATATCGACTACAAGGCTCGTACAATCAAAATTAACGGCTTGACCATCAAGGAGGGCGATTGGATTTCGTTGAACGGTTCGACCGGTGAGGTTTACCTCGGACAGGTTGCTACAAAGGAGGCTGCTCTCGATGGCGACTTCGGTAAGTTGATGGATTTGGCAGGTAAGTATGCTAAGTTGAAGGTTCGCGCTAACGCAGATACTCCACGCGATGCTGAGCAGGCATTCCGCTTCGGTGCTGAGGGTATCGGTCTTTGCCGTACAGAGCACATGTTCTTCGAGGGTGACCGTATCAAGGCTATCCGCGAGATGATTTTGGCTGACGATGAGGCTGGCCGCCGTGTAGCATTGGCGAAGTTGCTACCTATGCAGCGTGGTGACTTCGAGGGCTTGTTCAAGGTGATGAAGGGCTATCCGGTTATCGTTCGTTTGCTCGACCCACCATTGCACGAGTTCGTTCCTCACACAGAGAAGGAGCAGAAGGAGTTGGCAGCAGAGATGGGTATCTCGTACGAGAAGGTAGCAGCTAAGGTTGAGTCGTTGCATGAGGTTAACCCTATGCTCGGTCACCGTGGTTGCCGTCTTGGTAACACCTATCCGGAGATTACCGAGATGCAGGCACGCGCTATCATCGAGGCTGCAATGAATGTTAAGGCTACAGGCATACCTGTAAAGGTTGAGATTATGGTTCCACTCGTAGGTAACCACAAGGAGTTGCGCTACCAGAAGAATGTTATTGACCAGACTGCAAATGCTGTATTTGCGGAGCGTAACGACAAGATTGACTACCTTGTAGGTACCATGATTGAGGTTCCTCGTGCAGCAGTAACAGCAAATCAGATTGCAGAGGTTGCAGAGTTCTTCTCGTTCGGTACTAACGACTTGACTCAGATGACTCTCGGATTCTCGCGTGACGATATCGCTAAGTTCTTGCCTGTATATCTCGACAAGAACATCATCAAGGCAGACCCATTCAAGGTTCTCGACCGCAATGGAGTAGGTCAGCTTGTTCGTGAGGCTGTTATGAAGGGTCGTTCTACTCGTCTTGACTTGAAGTGCGGTATCTGTGGTGAGCACGGTGGTGAGCCATCTTCGGTAGAGTTCTGCCACTACGCAGGTTTGAACTATGTAAGTTGTTCGCCATTCCGTGTGCCTATCGCACGCTTGGCAGCGGCTCACGCAGCATTGAAGGAGAAGTAGGATACCTACAATCCATAATACGGAGGAGCCTGCCTAACTTTCGGTTAGGCAGGCTCTCTTATTGGTATCATTGCTCTATGCTGATAGCTCCTTCAAACTTATAAGTAGTAGCCCGCTTACACGCTCAATCGAGAACTCCTTAATTAATGGCTCGCGCTCCGAGAAGTCGGGATTTGAATTGGCAATCTCTATTGCTCGCAACATACCTTCGTAGAGGCTCTCTTCGTTGTGGTCGCACTGCACCACCGTATTGAGTCCTGCAAACATCTCGCGCGAAGGGGTTATGCGCCCTGTTTCGCTTAAAATCACACGATTTACCTTCAAATAGGTAACAATTTTACTCGATAAGAATGGGTCTTTGTCAAGGTCGGCATCTATATCCACCAATACTGTTGCACGGCGGAAATAGGGCTCCAAATCCGACACATATCGCTCCTTGATAATATGCTTGCGCTCCTCTTCATTGAGGATGCGATTTATCTTGCCGAACTTCTGCCCCATGCCTACCAATACAAATTGTGCCTGCGGATATCTTGCCAACAAGCGCTTAAATGCCTTCAAAAAGTGATTAGGGTTACGCATTCCATAGAGGCTGCCCGTATAGAGAAATACTACCTCATCAGAGGCAGGGTAGTTGTAGTATCTGTCGGGCGAAGGAGTCAGCAACACTTGTGAGCGCAGTCCCTCTTTGTTATGGAATACCGAGAGCTGGTATTCGAGCATGTGAGCATTCGATGCTGCAACATAGTCTGCCGAAGCGAAGTTGCGGGCAACAATGCGCTTCTTGCCTCGGAAGACACTGCGTTTGCGTGTCCAACCTCCGGGTGCCGGTATGGCATCTACGGTGTATAGGGCAAATTTGCACCCCAACTTCTCCGATATTACACGACCGCAAACTGCGGGAGTGAGTTGTGATGTTGCCAGGAATCCGATTACAACATCGTAGTCGTCTGCTACGACCTCGGCAGCCCTTTTGCTCCATCGGTCGGATATGGGTGTCGTACCGAACCATCTCATAAATCGGCGATACCACCCATTCTCTCGCTTTGAGAAGGGGAGTGTATATTGGCGGGTTACTCCTTGAATTTCGGTTTTCTGGTCGCACAACACTTCAACCTCGCAACTCTTTGCTAGTTCATGTATAATGCGTTCGTAGAATACCGATATTCCGCTACCTGCCTTAAAGTATATCGCAAGTATCTTCATCTATTATATATAAGTATGGTGTTAGTAGTGAAATTGATTACGCCTCTGTCGTGCAACAAATCTCTTTCAGGCTATCGTTCAAAATTGATGCAACGCGCTCAATCGAGAACTCCTTAATTAATGGCTCGCGCTCCGAGAAGTCGGGGTTTGAATTGGCAATCTCTATTGCTCGCAACATACCCTCGTAGAGGCTATCTTCGTTGTGGTCGCACTGCACAACCGTATTGAGCCCTGCAAACATCTCGCGCGAAGGGGTTATGCGCCCTGTCTCGCTCAAAATCACACGATTTACCTTCAAATACGATGTTATCTTGCTCGAAAGGAACGGGTCTTTTTCGCGGTCGGCATCAATATCGACCAACACCTTGGCGCGTGTGAATAGTGGGGCAAGGTCGGAGGTATGCTCGCCAATTATGATATGACTGCGCTCCTCTTCGTTCAATATCTCGTTTATATGCCCCAAACGCCTATCCAACCCCACTATCATAAAGAGTGCGGTAGGGTAGCGTTTAAGCAGACGCTTAAATGCCTTGAAGAAGTGGTCGGGATTGCGCAGACCATAAAGACTACCCGTATAGAGGAATAGTATCTCCTCCGATGGCGGATAGGTTTGACGAATAATAGGCGAAGGAGTTAAGAGTACGACACTCTTTGCGGTCGATTTTGGAGTGCATACCGAGAGTTCATACTCTAACATGTGTTTGTTTGATGCCGCGATAAGGTCTGCTGCCGATAATATGCGATCTGCAATACGCCTCTTTCCTTCAAACTCACTCTTTTTGCGTATCCATCCACCCGGAGCCGGAAAGGCATCTACGGTGTATAGTGCAAACTTACAACCCAATTGGTGTGCAATATACCGTCCTGCCACTATGGATGTAAGTTGGTAGTTGTTCATAAACGACAACACTACATCGTAGTCGCGTGCTACCAATTTCACCGCTCTACGACTCCATATATCGGAAGCAGGAGTTGTCCCAAACCATTTTATAAATCGGCGATGCCAATCTCTGTGATGCTCCGGAAAGGGGCAGACATATTGATTGCGAATACCCTCTATTTCGTAGAGAAGTTCCCTATTGCCCAATACATCAATGGTATGCTCCGACACGAGCTGTCCGAGCAGGTTCGATGCAATGGCTGGCATAGGGTCGCTCTCATATTGAAAGCAGATTGCAAGAATCTTCATATTTTCGGGTTACTTCAAAGAGGGTAGTGCGTAGTGAAATCTCTACTTCGTAGGGTATGCTGCAATAAAGAGGTCACGCTCACGAATCTGTGCGCTAATCTTATGCAGGCTTGCCAATGAGATATGACCTACCAAATACTTGTAGTCATCGCTGATATACTGCTCCTCAATGCTGGCAAAGTCGAACAAAGCTCTATCCTCGGCATTCGAGTAGCGGAGATATACTCGTACCAGAACATCATCGGTGTACTCCACAGGCGCGTGGTCGAACATACGCTTGTACTCGTAGCGATAGTTGTAGAAGCAAGCCATAATATCGCTCAATACTGCCGAGCCTGTCGGGTGACCGCCTGCACCACGACCAAACATAAACTGCTTGTCGTAGAATTTTCCCTTGATAACCACGCCGTTGAACTCGTCTTCCACCGAGTAGATATACTTGTCGCGCGAGATAAGTTGAGGCATAACGCTCATAATAATCTTGCCGTTCTCCAACTTCTCGACATGGGCAACCAACTTGTAGCGGCGTTCCTTCTCGTTTGCAAAGCGGATATCGTTGTCGTTCATCGAGGAGATTCCGTAGGTGAAAATCTTCTCGGGAGCAACATAGCAACCGAAGGCGTGAACGGTGATAATTATCAACTTGAACAGCGAGTCCCAACCGCCAATATCGAGAGTCGGGTCGCTTTCGGCAAAGCCCAACTCCTGCGCACGGCGAAGAGCCACATCGTAAGAGTAGTTCTCGTTGAAAATCTTCGACAGAATAAAGTTTGATGAGCCATTCAAGATACCCTTAACCGATACGAGAAGGTCATTGTCGTAGTACTCTTCGAGGTTACGGATTACCGGAATACTTCCGCAAGCCGAAGCGTCGTAGAGAAGAGCCACATTGTGCTTCTGTTGCAACTCGATAAGTTCAGGAAGGTGGTGTGCCAACATCTTCTTGTTGCCCGAAACGGCAGAAAGACCGCTTGTAAGGGCGCGTTTTACGATGTGATATGCTGCCTCTGCATCGTCAATCAACTCGACTATAAGGTTTATATCCTTGTCGGCAAAAATCTCCTCGGCATTATCGGTGAAGAAGTCTGCCTTTACGCCACGCTCCTTGGTGATGTCGCGCACGCATACACGCTTTATCACAGCCTCCTTCGAGGATATGGTGTTCAGCACATCGTAAAGACCTCGTCCCACATTGCCGAAGCCGAACATTCCGATTGTAAGTTGTTTGTTTCCCATATATCTATTTGTTTATAAATTCCAAAATAAGTTTGTTGAGCGACTCCGCCTCCACGAGGAAGCCATCGTGTCCGAATGACGAGTCGATAAGGTGATAGTGCGCCCCTTTGATATTGTCGGCAAGGTAGCGATTCTCCACCTCCGTAAAGAGAATATCACTTGTGATACCCACTACAAAAGTACGGCTCTTAATTGTTGCCAAAGCCGCCTCTACGCCACCACGACCACGACCGATATCGTGCGAATCGACCGCTTGCGATACACGATAATAGGAGTAGGCATTAAATCTGCGGCGCAACTTTTCTCCCTGATAACGCTGGTATGAATGAACTCTGCGCTTGAATAAATCGCCCTTCAACTCCTCGTTGTCCTGCTGTGTAAGGCAGTAGGCAGGACCACCGCGATAGCTCAACAATGCCACACTTCGTGCCGCAGCCATACCCTGTTCACCTGCATCATCTCGGCGCTCGCCGAAGGTCGGGTCGTTCTCCAAAATCCAGCGTTGCGACTCGTTGAATGCCGAAATCCAAGGTGTTGTGGTTGCTCCGGTGGCGATAAGTACCAAATTCTCTGCCAAGTCTGGATTCATCAACGACCACTCCAAACATTGGAAACCGCCAATCGAACTGCCGATAAGCAACTTCACACGCTTGATGCCGAGGTGGTCTGCCAAGCGTTGATGACATACCGCCATATCTCGTACGGTAACCACAGGGAAATCGTTGTACCACTTCTCGCCCGTAGCAGGATTTATCGAGAGTGGTCCCGTAGTGCCATAGTGCGATGAGAGGAAGTTGGCGCAGATGATAAAGTAGCGCGAAGAGTCGAGCAATTTACCCTCGCCAATCATCTCGGGCCACCACGACTCCACATCTGACGATGCAGTCAGTGCGTGACAAACCCAAATAATGTTTGAGTCATCGGCATTGCGCTCGCCGTAGGTGTCGTAGGCGATTGTCAGTTCGCTCAACACCTCTCCTCCCTCCAAATGCAATGGGGTTGTATCGTGAAAGTATCTTGCCATATTTTAATTGACAATTGACAGTTGACAATTGATAATTTAAGGTAAAAACGACAAGTCGTTTTTTCTGAATTATCTATTTATTGCTCTGTCAATTATCATAAAATAAATTTAAAAAACCTTTAATTGTCAATTCTCAATTATCAATTCTCAATTTGAGCAAACGCTTGCTCAAAGTCCTCGATAATATCCTCTACTGCCTCCAAGCCTGCCGAGATACGCAACAAGGTCGGAGCGATACCCGCCTTAACCTTTGCCTCATCGCTCAACTGCTTGTGAGTGGTCGATGCTGGGTGGGTAACAACCGTAATAGAGTCGCCAATCATAGTCATATTGGCAACCAACTTCAACCCCTCGACAAAGCGAACAGTACTCTCCAAAGTACCCTTCAACTCCACCGAAATAACGCACGCTGCACCCTTGCGGAAGTATTTTTGTGCCAACTCATAGCTTGCATCCTCCTCGAAGCCGACATAACTTACCGCCTTGACATGCTCGCTCGTGCGGAAAAACTCTGCCAACTTTGCCGTAGCCTCCGCCTCGTGGCGAACACGCAACGAGAGGGTTTCCAAGCCGAGCATCATCAGGTAGGTATCGAATGGCGAAGGGCAACAACCGAAGTCGCGCAAGCCATCAACACGGCACTTTACGATAAATGCCTGATTGTGGAAGGTCTTCCACAAGTTCAAGCCGTGATAACCCTCCGAAGGTCCGTCAATCTCGGGATAGCGACCATTGCCCCAATCGAAAGTACCGCCATCGACTATAATACCGCCCATAGCCGTACCGTGACCATTAATCCACTTTGTAGCCGAGTCGGTGATGATATCTGCTCCCCACTCGAATGGGTTGCAGAGGTATCCACAAGCACCAAAGGTGTTATCCACAACGAGTGGCATTTGATGCGAGTGAGCAACCTTTGCCAACGCCTCAATATCAGCTACGATACAGCCCGGATTAGACATCGACTCCACAAATACGAAGCGGGTTTTCTCGTCTATCAACTCCTCGATGCTTTCGGGCGAGGCGTTCTTTGCAAAGCGCACCTCCACGCCGAGGTTACGCAACGAAATGGTGAACTGATTGTGCGTTCCGCCATAGACATAGGGTGAGGTTACGATATTGTCGCCAGCCTTGGCGAGAGCCGTAACGGTGAGCAGAATTGCCGACATACCCGAAGAGGTAGCCAGCGCACCCACACCACCATAGAGTGCCGCAACGCGATTTTCGTATGCAGCAGTCGTTGGATTGTGGATTCGTGTGTATATATTTCCCGGCTCACTCAATTCGAAGAGGTTTGCCGCATATTCGCAAGTTTTGAAGTGATAAGCCGCGGTAGGGTAGATAGCCAAACCGCGCGACAGAGTGTGGTCGGGTGCATATCCGCCATGTATCTGCAAAGTTTCAAAGCGTAATTTCTTCTCGCTCATTGTAGTAAAGTTAAAAATAGATATATTTTTATTGGGGCAAAGATAGCATAAAAAAATTGAGAATTGAGAATTGAGGATTGAAAATTACACAAAAAAGAAGAGTTTGGCAAAATTTACCAAACTCTCCACTCTAAACTTTCAACTCTCAACTTACTCCTGAACCTTCTTTCTCCAATTCAAAACAGGGAGCAAGAAGGAGATTATTGATGCGCCAATCCAGAATATAGCAGCCTGCGAGAAGTCGTAGTGCTTAACAGTTTGCTCAACCATCTCGCCAGCCTCATTTAGCACTTGCAAAGTCTCGGTTGTCATATTTTTGTCAATCAGCCAACCGCTAATCACATCCTGCAAACCTGCTGCGATGTAACTTGCAATACCTACAACTCCGAGTGCTGCTCCTGTTGCCTTACGAGGAACAATATCCACAGCCATCAAACCACCGAGGAAGGCAATCAACACTCCGATAGCGATACCGAAGAGTACCATTGCCGCAATGTTTACCCAATACTCGTTACCTCCGTAGATGAAAATGATGTAGGATATCGAGAGCATAATACCCGAGATAAATGCCGGCATTTTGCGGTCGCCGTGGAAGAGGGAATCCGACATCCAGCCCGCCAAAACAGTACCTACGATACCGAGCAAAGCGTTAATCGAGATGATGAATGTCGCGGTTTCGAGCGAAAATCCCTTCTCCTCCTGCAAGAAGAGAATACCCCACGAGTTCAGCGAGTAACGCGAGATATACATAAATGCCGATGCGAGAGCCAAAATCCAAACGGCAGGGGTACGCAACACCTGTTTCTGAATATCGGCAACCGACTCATCTTGTTTCTTCTCCTCAACCTTCTCGCCCGATAACACCTCAATCGAAGGTAATCCCTTGCTTTCAGGGGTGTCGTGCATCATTATAAGAATGATAACCACTCCGATAGCACCTGCCAATGCCGAGCCGAAGAAGCCCCACTGCCAACCTGCTGCTGCAACAATCGAGCCTACGAAGATAAACGATAGCCACTCTCCAATGTTGTGGCTTGCCGAGAAGAAACCGTAGAATGTTCCTCGGCGCGAGAGTGGGAACCAACGCGAGAGTGCGATAATGGCCGGTGCGGCACCCATCGACTGCGACCAACCGTTAATACCCCACATAATGGCGAAGATTACGAAGACTACCGCCGAAGGTATAGCCGCCTCACCTATAAATTCGTTATTCGAACCAAAGAGTCCTATAAAACCCATTGTGAGGTTTGCCAAGGTCGAAACCAATAAACCTGTAGCCATAAATCGTTTGATGTTGCAGTGGTCGGCAATAAAACCATTTACCAACTTGCCTATTGCATAGGCAAAGAGAAGTGCCGAGCCGATAATTCCCAACTGCGTAGCATCGAGCATTCCGCTGTCGAGGATAGGCTTCTTCATCACATTGAGTGATGTACGGCATACATAGTAGAGACTGTAACCGAGTGTTCCTGCAACGAATGATTGGAGTGCCAACGAGCGATGATATCTCTTTTGTCCTTGCTCGTTGAGGTCGGCACGAAGCGGTGCAGGAGCGCTTATACCGTAAAACTTCTTAAATGCTGAAATAAATCCCATAGTTTTTTCTTTTAATTGTCAATTATTAATTGTCAATTATCAATTATCAATTATTTAAGTGTGTGACGACCTTTCGATTCGAGGTACTTGATAAGCATTGCAGGGCGGTCGGTCTGAATCATTGAAGTACCATACGAGAGAATTTTACCATAAATCTTCTCCTCGTTACCTACGGCTTTATCGTCATAGTAGCCATTCTCGTTTCCGCCGCAAAGGCTGCCCCACAAGGTGTTAATCCACAATCGCTTACCACTCTTCAATACCTTGTTAAAGACCTTTTTCTCTCCTTTTAATGTGCCGTCCCAGCACATCTCGTATGCGATAAATGGAAGGTCTGTTGTAAGGTAGCCGTTAAAGAGAGGTTCGTGCTTTGCCCACGACTTTGTATTGTAGTTGATAACAGGCATATAGAGCATATTCTCCTTGTGCTTCGAGAAGAACTCCTTCATTATCTCGGGCGACTTTGAACTCTTCATAATCACTTGGTCAGCCATCTTACGCTCGACAAGCATCTCCATAATTTGGTCGTAATAATTTATCGCCTTGTCGAGGTTGATAAGCACGCGACCTTTGCATAGGTCGAGAGCCTCCGCCAAGGTCGGCATCTTATAGCGCGTTGTGATGCCATGTCCGGCACGCAAATAGCGACTGCGAATATAATCGAATGTCAATTCGCTGATTTTTCCCTTGCCATTAGTGGTACGGTTGATGGTGCGGTCGTGGCAAACCACGATTTCGCCATCGGCAGTGCGATGAACATCCAACTCAACAATGTCCACGCCCATCTGAATAGCCGATTCGATAGCCTCCAACGAGTTTTCGGGGAAATTGCGCCAGTCGGCTCTGTGGGCAACAACAAACACATAGTCCGACTTCGGATTGCGTAATTCACGCAGCAATTTGTCGGTGCGACTCTCTGCCAAAGCCATTGAAGCAGTGGCAATAAAGAGCAACGAAAAGATTATCTTTCTCATATCTATTTAAGATTGATTATTTAATTGCAAATTTGCCTTGTAGAGAAGCATAAGAGTCTGCTCCTACCCATACATCGAAGTCGCCCTTGTCAGCCTTCCAGCTCAAATCGGTATGGCAATACGCCAACTCCGAAGTAGGAATCTCAAAGGTTACAACCTTCGACTCTCCTGCCTTCAACGACAAACGCTCAAAGCCCTTCAACTCGCGTACAGGTCGTGTTGTCTCTGCTACAACATCGTGAACATACAACTGTACCACATCATCGCCGGCAACCTTACCTTTGTTGGTAACCTTCACGCTAACTTTCACTACTCCACCAAGTTCTACTGTCGGAGTCAAGACCTTCAAATCCGAGTACTCGAATTCGGTGTAGCTCAAACCATAACCGAATGGGAAGAGTGGGGCATTTTGGATATCCACATAACTTGCGCTATATCCCTGTGCCTTGAATTGGCTCTTTGCCGGACGACCTGTATTTTTCGAGTTGTAGTGTACCGGTATCTGACCAACATGGTATGGGAAAGACATCGTGAGGTGTCCCGAAGGGTTTTTGTCACCCGATACGAGGTCAGCAACAGCAGGTCCTGCCATTGTTCCGCTGTGCCAAGTCAAGAGTACGGCATCTGCCTTCTCAACTTCGTTGCGAATATCCATTGCGCGACCTGTCGAGAGCAGAACAACAATCTTCTTACCTGTATTTTTCAGTGCATCGAGCAGAGCCTGCTGCGGTGCAGGTATGGTAATGTCGGCACGCGAACGCGACTCGCCGCTATGCCAGCCCGAAAGTCCCATCGAGAGGAGTACGACATCCGACTGTTCGGCAATCTTCACAGCCTCCTCAATACCACCCTCTAAAATTCTATCCGCATACTTGCCACACTCGCAAGCCTTGGTGTAGAGTACATTCTCCTTGCCGAAACGCTCTTCGAGGGCTGTGCGGAAGGTTATAGAGCGTTTCTCGTCACCTAAACCACGCCAAGCGCCAAGCTGGTCCTTCGGTGCATCAGCAAATGGTCCGATAAGAGCAATCTTAACACCCTTTTGAAGTGGCAATACGCCTTCATTTTTGAGCAATACCATCGACTCGGCAGCCACTTCGCGAGCAAACTGCATATTCTCAGGACGATAATATACCTCCGACAGATTCTGCTTTCCATATCTGTATGGGTCCTCGAACAGACCGAGGCGATATTTTACGGCTAACACTTCGCGAACAAGTTCGTCAACGAGCTTTTCCGATATGCGACCTTCTTTAACAAGTTGCTCTCCATAGGCAATATAGTCGCCACCGAGCATATCCATATTAAGGTGAGCCTTCAATGCCAACTCGGCAGCATCTTTGCCATCGGCTGCTACACCGTGAATAATCATCTCGTGTACTGCGTTCCAGTCCGAAACAACAAAACCGCGGAAACCTAACTCCTTGCGGAGAAGGTCATACAAGAGCCACTTGTTACCCGAAGCGGGAACGCCCTTGAAGTCGTTGAATGATGACATTACCGTAACCGCTCCTGCATCTACCGCCGCGCGATATGGCGGGAGATAGAGGTTGCGGAACATCAACTCCGACATATCTACCGTGTTATAGTCTTTACCTGCTTGGGCTGCGCCATAGGCGGCAAAGTGCTTGATACAGGCTGCGATAGTATTTTGTGCCGAGAGGTCATCTCCCTGATAACCACGCACCATTGCAGCAGCAATTTTTGCTCCGAGGTACGGGTCTTCGCCTGCACCCTCCGAAACACGGCTCCAACGAGGATCGAACGAGATGTCGCACATAGGCGAGAATGTCCAATGGATTGCTGTGGCAGCACTCTCCTCTGCGGCAATGCGTGCCGAACGCTCTATGGCATCGAGATTCCACGAGCAGGACATCGCAAGGTTTTCAGGGAAGATAATTTTACAGCCGTGAATAATATCATAACCAAAGATAAGCGGAATACCCAAGCGGCTCTCTTCGACAGCCATCTTTTGCAGACGCAACGCCTCGTTGCGGTCACGAATTGAGAGGAACGAGCCAACCTCGCCTTTGCGCACTGCGCTCTCGATATCGCACTTAACGCCTCCCGGACCCGTTACAACACCCTTGCGAGTGATAAACTGTTCGAGCTGTCCGAACTTCTCGCGCAGGGTCATCTTCTTGATGAGTTTATCGGCAAACTTGAAAGCCTCCTTCTCCTCTTGTGCTATCTGTGGAGCAGCGGAGCATACGAATACTGTCAGTATTGCAATGACAGAAAAAAGTCTCTTCATTGTGAAAAATTTAATGGGTTATACAATAAAAGGCTGCCCGAATAGTCGGGAACAGCCTTTGTTGTAGATATTTGTTATTTAGCCTGCCAAACAAGTGCCGAAGCGCCCAAAACAGCCGCGTTCTTATTTTGCAATTCGCTTGGAAGAACCTTCACCTTATTCTTGAAGGAGATGAGCATATTCTCCTCCATATACTTCTTGATAGGGTCGAAAATCAAATCGCCCGCCTTTGCCAAACCTCCAAAGATGAAGATAGCCTCAGGCGAAGTGATTGTAACGGCATCTGCCAAAGCGTAACCTAACTTCTGACCTGTCAAGCGGAAGCACTCTTTTGCGATAGGGTCTCCTTTGGCAGCAAACTGCGAGAGCATAGCCGCTTCGAGCTGGTCGAACGAGTACTCTCGAAGTGGCGAAGGGTCATTCATTGTAGCCATCAACTCGAAAGCCGTACGCTTGATACCTCCTGCCGAGGTGTATGTTTCGAGGCAACCTTTACGACCGCAACCGCAATCACGACCGCCACGCTCAACGATAACATGACCGAACTCGCCGGCAAAACCATCGTGACCGTAAATCATCTCTCCATTAGCCACAAAACCCGAACCTACGCCTGTGCCGAGGGTAATCATTATGAAATCCTTCATACCCTTTGCTCCGCCATATACCATCTCGCCGATAGTTGCAGCGTTTGCATCGTTTGTCACATATACGGGAATATTCAGGAAGTGCTTGCCCAAATCGTCAGCGAGATAGAAGATTCGATCTTCGTCTTTCTTGCCGGCAGCGAGTTGCTCTTTCGAGTATTTCCACATATTCGATGGAATCTCTACTGTTCCTTTGTAGTAGTTGCCGTTTGGCGCACCAATGCCGATACCTACCAACTCGTAGTTGAAGTTGATGCTGTTGAGCAGGGTTTTCATTGCAGTAGCCAAATCCTCGATGTAGCGAGGATAGTCATCATACGCCATATATGACCTTGTCGAGATTGCCGATTCGCCAAAAATTTCGCCATTCTCATCTACAAGTCCAAATGCGGTGTTCGTTCCACCGATGTCAATACCAAAAACAAGTTTTTTCATAGTCATAATATGTTAGTTGTTAGATTTATTTTCTCTTTTCTTTACAAAAACTCCAATTAATCATTCAAAGTTAGGGATAAATTCCAAGAATACAAAATTTTCGATTAATATATCACGGGTGAATATCAATTTTCTCCCCATGATAGTGTGTTGCTATAACCGCCAAAAAGAGTGCCAGACTCTCATCTGACACTCTTTGAGTGTGTAGCCAACTATTTTGCCTTGATCTTGTATTTTTTGAGAATTTTGGTAATCTTCGGCATAGTGTGATTGAGCATGCGCTCTACTCCAAGGTCGTTCAAGTGAATACCATCGGTGGTACCTTCACTATCTTCACCGATGTAGAAACCGGGATTGATAAAGTATACATTCTTGAACTCCTTGCAAATATTCTTCATCAACGCCTCTGCTGCTGCTCGTTGGTCGTCATTGCGCTTACGAGCTCCGAGGTCGAAGTTGCCAGAGTCGCGCTTGACCGTTTGGAGGAAAATCATAGGTTTGTCGGGGTGAGCTGCTACGATACGCTTCACAAAGTTGTAAAGACGCTCCTCAATAATTCTCTTTGTCGAGTTGGAGAAGGTGTCGAAAAAGTAGGCGTCAGCCTCCGTTGCGCAGACGATATTTGCGAAGTAGTCGTCAAGTTTGCACTTGCCGCCAAGCCCGATATTCGGGGTTTCGGCATTGAGCATACGACCCATACGAGCCACATAGCATAATCCCGGACGGGCAGCCGAAGCGCCATGGGTGAGGCTCGAACCTACGAAGAGAATCTTGTGCTTGAATGGCGATGGGAGAGCCTTGATTGTGGCGTTTTCGTCAACACCGATTTGCAGTGAAGTAACACTATTAAACATTGGCAGATAGAGCATGCACTCCTTCTCGCCTTCGGCCATGCGTCTTATCACCGTAGATTTGTGCTCCTGACCTTTGGTGTTTGGATGTGCAACGCCCGCAAATACCCACTTACCGTCCCTCTTGATGTAGAGGTCAAGACCGCTGTGGAATATAGGGGTCATGTTCGAGTGTAACTTCTTGGCTGTTGTTTTCCACTTAACACTAATGCTACGGCTGTCGGTACTGAATACAACTGCCAAGCCTGTCGAGTGGTTAAGACCACTCTTTGCGAACTTTGGAATGTCGAATTGCTCAACATCGATACGATGGAGGGGTAGACCATCGTTTTGTGCCTTGTTAATAACGGTGAGCGTTGTAGCATCTACATACTGATGTTTTGGTGCAGCAACGGCTACTGACACGAAAAAGATTGTAGCGACTGTGAGGGCGCAAACTCTTTGAATACACTTCATGATAATAGGTTGGTTTAATTATTTGTGCAAATATAGTCAAATTTTATCAATAATTAAAAGTTGAGCTCGCCGTGAAAGGCAAATTTTATTGTTTTGCCGTGAGGTATTAATCAAATTTTTTGTACCTTTGAGAGCTGATTTTATGAAATAGCTAACATTTTATACCCTTTAATAATGAGGTTATACACAAATAACGAGTTGCTATCGCTTTTTGAGCGACATATCGCCCAGATGCCTACGCCCGAAGAGCCACAACGCCTCTATGCACCCATAAAATATGGCTTGGAGATGGGAGGTAAGCGCATACGACCTACGCTGTTAATGTTGGCATATAACCTTTATGCCGAGGATATTGAGCGAGCCTTGATGCCGGCTATGGCGGTGGAGATTTTTCACAATTTCACCCTTTTGCACGATGATATTATGGACAATGCTGCGGTGCGCCGTGGTCGCCCCTCGGTCCCTGCGAAGTGGGGTGATAATGTGGCAATTTTGTCGGGTGATGCGATGCTGATTTTGGCGTACAACTACCTGCAACGCACTGCTTCGGAGCGTCTTTCGCAGATATTCGAGCGATTTAACAAGATGGCTGCCGAGGTGTGTGAGGGACAGCAGTTCGATATGGATTTCGAAACACAACAGAAGGTCTCGGTAGTCGATTATATGCGAATGATTGAGTTAAAGACTGCGGCTCTGCTTGCAGGCTCTGCTGTGATTGGCGCGTTGCTTGCCAGAGCATCGGAACACGATTGCAAACGACTCTACGACTTTGCGTTAGAGGTGGGTTTGGCATTCCAACTTCAAGATGATTTGTTGGATAGTTTTGGCGATGAACGACTTGGTAAAAAGATAGGTGGCGATATTCTCGAAGGCAAAAAGACAATCCTTATGATTGAGGCATTCTCTCGCGCCAACGAGGAGCAGCGCGAGGTGTTACGTACGACACATCTGCGCAACGATTTGAGTGATGCCGAGAAGATTTCCAAAATCAAGGCTTTGTATGAGGAGTTGGGCGTTCCGGAGAGGGTAGAGCAGCAGATTTCGCAGAAGTTCCAGAAGGCGTTATCTATTCTCGACACTCTCGAAGTACCACAAGAGCGCACCGCAGAGTTACGCCACTACGCCGAGAACCTTGTAGGAAGAAAGCATTAGACGAAAGTTCTCGAATTGACAATTGACTAATTGACAATTGATAATTAAAGGAATTTTTATTTAGGCCTGTGGCGCCCCTTTGCTATCCCTTACCAGCCGTTACAAACCCTTAATTTTGTTGCGCCTTGACAAGTTTAGGAGTTCGGAAAACAAACAAGAATATGAAACGCACAGATATAGAGATAATGGCACCCGTAGGGTGTTACGAATCGCTCCACGCTGCGATAAATGCCGGTGCCAACTCGGTCTATTTCGGCATTGGTCGCTTGAATATGCGCTCCGCTTCGGCGGCAAATTTCTCCGAAGCCGATATGGAGCAGATTGTCGAGATTGCTCATAAGGCGGGGGTTAAAACCTACATTACAGTCAATACCATCATCTACGATGATGAGATGCAGGCGATGCACGAGGTAGTCGATAAGGCAAAGGCGGTTGGTGTCGATGCGATTATCGCCTCGGACTTGGCGGTGATAACCTACGCCTACCACGCAGGCGTTGAGGTACATATCTCCACGCAGTGCAATATCTCCAACTCGGAGGCGGTAAAGTTCTTCTCGCAGTGGGCAGATGTGGTGGTTTTGGCGCGCGAGTTGTCGTTGGAGCAGATTGCCGAGGTACATCGGGCTATTGTTGAGCAGGATATTCGCGGTCCGAAGGGAGAATTGGTTGAGATAGAGATGTTTGCACACGGTGCGTTGTGTATGTCTATTTCGGGAAAGTGCTATTTGAGTGAGCACGAAACCGCCTGCTCGGCAAATCGAGGTGCTTGTCGTCAGATTTGCAGAAGAAAATATACCATTCAGGATAAGGATACGGGCGAGATGCTCGATATTGATGGTCGCTATATCCTCTCGCCAAAGGATTTGTGTACGGTCGATTTCCTCGACCAATTTATCGCTGCGGGAGTGCGAGTGTTGAAAATCGAAGGTCGTGCGCGTGGCGGTGAGTATGTTAAACGAGTAGTTGAGGCTTACGACAAGGCTCTGCGACTTATCGAAGCCGGCGAATATACTCGCGAAAACGCCGAGGCTTTGAAAGAGGGTTTGTTGCGAGTCTTTAACCGAGGTTTTTGGGGTGGCTACTACGCCCACAAGCGCGTTGTCGAGCATACCAATGCCTATGGCTCTTCGGCAACGCATCGCAAGGAGTATGTCGGCAAAATCACCAACTACTTCAAGAATATCGGTGTTGCGGAATTGACTGTTGAGGCTTCGACCTTGGCGGAGGGTGACGATATCCTGATTATGGGCGAAACAACGGGAGTTGTGGAGCAGAAGGCGGAGGGCATAGTCCTTGCCGAGAAGGTCGTAGAGAGCGTTAAGCAGGGCGATGTCTGCTCAATAAAGACCGTTGAGTTGGTGCGCCGAGGCGATAAACTATATAAAGAGGTAAAGCGGTAGTTATACAACTTCAAACAAAAACGGGAGTGTCAAAAAAACTTGTTAGACTCTCCCGTTTTTTGTATCGTTGCCCGACTATTCTACATCAATCTTTAAGAAATCAGGACGGATATCAGGCTGCTCGCTCTTGATAATAACATTCTCGAACTTAATGTTACGAGCATGGCGAACAAAGAAACCTTTTGCTGGGAGAATACCCCACGAAGTACCCTCCGGATAGCTTTTAATACGCTCGTCAGCCGACTTCTTGTAGATTTTCGGCATCATCTCGGCAGTTACGCCACCCTTCTGATGAATGACGATATTGCTCAACTCTACATTCTCAACATAGTGACCCGGGATACCGGTAATTGACGAGCCAATCTGTCCAGCGTTGTAGACGGTAATATTGCTCAAACGAACATCGTTGATGCGACCTACACCAGGTTTTTCAAGCCCCTTCAAATATGGGCGGGCACGGTTTGCAAGACGGATATAGATAGGAGCCTGTGTACCCTCAACGGTAAAGTTGCTGATATTTACATTCTCCAAGATACCTCCATCAGTGATTTCGAGGGCAATAGCCGAGATACCAATCCACTGACCACAGAACTTCTCTCTCTGGTCGGAACTTGGCATAACAACGATGTTGTTGATGTTGATATTGCGGAAGCCGCCCGTTGTCTCGGTACCCATCTTCACAGCGTTGCAGTGCGATGAAACAACGCAGTTCGATATGGTGATATTCTCGCAAAGACGAGGAGATGTACTTTTGAGGGTTACACCATCATCGTCAGAGTCGATATAGCAGTTCGAAACCACTACATCGTGGCAACCATCGAGGTCAAGACCGTCATTGTTGAAGTGGTTGCGGTTGAAACTTGTTACACCCTCGATACGAACATGGTCGCAAGCGAGATAGTGCTGCATCCAACAAGACGAATTACGAATTGTAATATCACGAATCACAAGGTTCTTGCTCTGTACGAAGCGTAACAAGTGAGGACGAGTAATACCCTCATCTTTGCCTCGGTTGGTTACAAAGTAACGGCCACGACCGTCAATGGTTCCATAGCCGTCAATCACCACATTTTCCACCTTATCGCCATAGATAAGCTGCACGGTAGTACCCTGTGTACGCAGCGACTTGTAGTCGGTAGCGTATGGGGTATAATCCTCGATGCGGGTACTGCCATATATTGTTGCGCCCAACTCCAAGTGTAGATGAACATTGCTTTTTAGCACGATAGAACCAATTTTGTAGCTACCGGCAGGTACTACCACACGACCACCGCCCGCCTTAGAGCAAGCGTCAATAGCCCTCTGTAAGGCTTTGGTGCTATACTTTGTGGTGTCGCTAACGGCGCCAAACTTCTTGATGTTGTAGTCGGCAGCCGAAGCCGTAGCAACTGCAACAACGAGCATCAAAGCTGAAATGAAAATTCTTTTCATGTTAAGATTGACTATTTAGTATTAGAATTTTGATACAGCACGCACATTGAATGGGTTTTTCTTGTAGCTTCCGCCGGTACTACCGGTCATCATGCAGACAACCCAAATACAATCTTTATCAAATTCGGTGGTAGACCAGTAGAAATGAGATGAGTGCATTGTTAATCTTTCGCCCACCTCCTGCAACTTTTCATTGACCACTTCGTGCACACCCAACAGCGTCATCAACTCCTTGTGCGATGGAATGTACCAACCATCTTTAAGTTGATTACCGTACTCCATAGCCTTTGCCCAAGGCATGATTCCCTCTGGTTGTGTAAGGGCGATGATTGTTCCGTGCTTGCCATCTTCCGATACCTCAAATACGACACCTTTTTTGCCATCTATATTGTAGTAGTCGCCCACTTTGTAGACCTGTGCCGACAGATTAGAGATGGTAAATAATGCCCCAATCAGAATTAGTAGTTTTCTCATAGTATTGTTCGCTAACAATGTGTTACGCAGACAAAGGTACTCTTTTTTTTGCAAATGCAACCATTTCCCAAAAAATATCCATATATTTGTAGCAAGAACAATAGTCAAAAGTTACAAATTATGTTTAGTACGAGTACATACAAGAGCAGACGAGAGGAGTTGCGCAAGCGCATCGGCAATGGCTTGATTCTTATTCCGGGCAACACCTTTTCGCCAAATAACTATCCCAATAATGCCTACTATTTCCGTCAGGATTCGACCTTCCTCTACTATTTCGGTCTGAATTTGCCGACCTTGATGGCGGTAATCGATGCCGAGTCGGGCGAGGAGATGCTCTTTGGCGATGACTTTACGGTTGAGGATATCATCTGGACAGGACCTCAGCCACGCCTTATGGAGTTAGGTGCAGAGGTCGGAGTGTCGAACTGCCAACCATTGAAGGCTCTCGATGGCGTTATCGCTACTGCAATGAAGCAGGGCAGAAGAATTCACTATCTGCCACCATATCGTGGCGAGAGCAAAATTGAACTTTCGCGCCTTCTCGGTCTTCCAATTTCGGAGTTGTACAACCACAAATCGGTTGATTTGATGTTTGCCGTAGCGGAGATGCGCGAGGTAAAGTCTGCCGAGGAGATTGAGGCTTTGGAGCGTGCATTCCAGCTCGGATATGCTATGCATACTACCGCTATGAAGATGTGTAAGGCGGGAGTTGTCGAGCGCGAGATTGCGGGTGCGATGGAGGGCGTAGCAAAGGCACAAGGTCTTGGCGTGTCGTTCCCAAGCATTGTGTCGCAACATGGCGAAACTCTGCACAACCTCAACTGCGATGGCGTTTTGGAGAATGGTCGCTTGTTGTTGGTTGATGCGGGTGCGGAGTCGGTGGAGAACTACTGCTCGGACCACACTCGTACATACCCCGTGTCGGGCAAATTTACAGAGAAGCAAAAGGATATTTATGAAATAGTTCTTCGAGCGCATGATGAGGCTCCGAAGAATATGAAAACGGGTGCGATGTATATGGAGGAGGTGCACAAGAAGGCTCTGCTCTCGTTGGCAGAGGGTTTGCACGATGTGGGCTTGATTTCGGGCGCACCACAAGATGCAGTCGAAGCGGGAGCAATGTACTTGTTTATGCCTCATGGATTGTCGCACGGCTTGGGTATGGATGTCCACGACTGCGAGGCTATGGGCGAGCGCAGTTACGACTTCTCGGAGTTCAAGGAGCGTGCTATTGCATCGGGTACTTGCGTCTATCGTGCTGCTTGGAAGTTGCGTGAGGGTACTGTTATGAGCAACGAGCCGGGCATCTACTTTATACCTGCCCTGATTGACAAGTCGAAGACGGAGGGGTTGTACAAAGGTATTGTAAATTACGACCGCTTGGAGGAGTATCGCGACTTTGGCGGTATCCGCATCGAAGACGATATTGTTGTTACTGCCGAGGGTGGTCGCGTTATTGGCGACAAACATATTCCATCTTCGGTTGAGGAGCTTGAAAACACAATAGGCCTACCTGCCTATTGTGTTTTAATTGAGAATTGAGAATTGAGAATTGAGAATTGACAGTTGGCAGTTGAGAATTAAATCTATTTTATGTCAAATAAATATAGATATCACAAAAACGATATCGTTTTTACCATAAATTATCAATTTTCAATTATCAATTAATTTCAGAGTAGTATGATTTTTCTCTTTCCGACCGAATTTGAGGCTGAGCGTTTGAGGGTGTTGCGCCCCGACCTCGATATCCGCATCTGCGGTATCGGAGCAGTCGAGACAGCAACCGAGGTGGCGCGTATTCTCCGCACCGAGCGAAAGCCGTTATTGCTTTGCGGTATTGCGGGAGCGTACGACCACAACCTCAAAAAAGGCGATGTAGTAGCGGTTACGGAGGAGCGATTTGCCTATTTATCAACAGGTTATAATCGTTCTTACCTCGCTACAATGGTAGTAGAGGATTTGCCAATGGTACGCAGCAATACCGTATCGCACTGCGCAATGGCGGCTGATGGCGCGGAGATTGAAAATATGGAGGGTGCAGCACTCTTTGCCCTTGCACAAGCCGAGGGCGTACGCTGTGGCGAGATTCGCGCCATATCGAACTATGTGGGTGAGGAACGCAAAGATTGGAACATTGAACTTGCACTCGAACGCCTCACCGACACAATCTTAAATCTCGAATTGGAGAATATCTGATGAAAAAACTGTCGCTCCATATTTCACCCTGCCCGAATGACACCTTCGCCTTCGATGCAATTATCAATCATCGCATCGAGCACGACTTTGATCTTGCGGTGGAGTACCACGATATCGAGGAGTTGAACGAGGGTGTACTGCGTGGCGAACCTGATATTTCAAAAATTAGTTATGCGGTATATCCGCTTGTGGCTGACCGATATAGACTGCTCGATAGTGGTTCGGCACTCGGTCGTGGCAATGGACAATTATTGGTTCGGCGCAAGGGCGAAACGGGCAAAATACGCACCGTAGCCTCGCCCGGAAAAAATACTACCGCCAATGCTCTGCTGATGCGCTACTTCCCCGAAGTGGAGGAGGTCAAACAGATGCTCTTCTCGGATATTGCCGAGGCGGTGGAGCGCGGTTATGTCGATGCGGGAGTATTGATTCACGAGGGGCGTTTTGTCTATGAGAGGCGCAACCTTTGCCTCGTTGCCGACCTCGGAAAGTTGTGGGAAAGCGAAACAAACTTACCTTTGCCGCTCGGAGCTATTATCGTTAAACGAGAAATCGATGAAAATATAATATCGAAATTCGATAAACTGCTCTCAAAAAGCGTTCGCTTTGCTCTCGAAAATCCACTTTTATCGCGCGATTTCGTAAAACAACACGCGCAGGAGTTGGAAGATGATGTGATTGAAAAGCATATCGCACTATTTGTGAATGACTACACCATTACGCTCGGAGAGGAGGGAAAACGAGCAGTCAAACGACTGCTCGAAGCGGAAAACGGAAAACTGAAAGCGGAAAACTGATTTTTTTAGTATCTTTGCATCGCAAATAAACTATCACACAAGAAAATGAAAAGTGATTTTCTGGTTATCGGCTCAGGTTCGGCAGGATTGAGCTTCGCGCTCAAAGTCGCCGATTCTGCCACAGTAACTGTCGTTACCAAAGGCAAACTCAATGAGTGTAACACCAACTATGCGCAGGGAGGAATCTGCTCTGTAACCTACGCTCCCGACACATTTGAGAAGCATATCGAAGATACGCTTGTCTGTGGTGCAGGCAAGTGTGACCCGAAGGCTGTGGAGCTGGTTGTGCGTAATGCCCCTCGCTCGGCAGAGGATTTGATTCGTTGGGGTACTCGTTTTGACCGCCGTGAAGATGGCGGATTCGACCTTCACCGTGAGGGAGGACACTCCGAACATCGTATTCTCCACTATCAGGACCTCACGGGTGCAGAGATTGAACGCGCCCTTATTGAGCAGGTGCGCAATCACCCGAATATCACAATTCTCGAAGACCACTTTGCGGTTGATTTGCTTACACAGCACCATCTTGGCGAGATAGTAACGCGTCATACTCGTGGTTTGGCATGTTTTGGTGCGTATGTTCTCAATACCAAGACAAATGAGATTTTCACCGCGTTGGCAAAGTTTACCGTTGTGGCTGCGGGAGGTTGCGGAAACATCTATAATACTACAACCAACCCGGAGGTGGCTACGGGAGATGGTATAGCGATGTGCCACCGTGCGAAGGCTGTAACCGAGAATATGCAGTTTATTCAGTTCCACCCGACAGCACTCTATCACCCGGGCGAGCGACCTTCATTCCTTATTACCGAGGCGATGCGTGGCTATGGCGCAGTACTGAAACTCCAAAATGGCAAGGAGTTTATGCATAAGTACCACCCGATGAAGTCGTTGGCTCCTCGCGATGTGGTGGCTCGTTCGATTGACCACGAGTTAAAGATTAGAGGTGAGGAGTTTGTCTATCTCGATGTTACCCACATGCCTGCCGAGGAGACCAAACACCACTTCCCTAACATCTACGAGAAGTGCTTGTCTATCGGTATCGATATCACCAAGGATATGATTCCTGTATGCCCTGCTGCACACTACTGCTGCGGTGGCGTAAAAGTCGATTACAATGGCGAGAGCTCTATTCGCCGCCTCTATGTTTTGGGCGAGAGCAGCTGCACGGGCTTGCACGGCGCAAATCGCTTGGCATCGAACTCGCTCACCGAGGCGTTTGTATATTCGGATATTGCAGCACATCACGCACTCGAAAAGTTGGATAAGGTCGATTTTCAGGAGGGTATTCCCGATTGGGATTTCGAGGGTACTGCCGAGGCGGAGGAGATGGTTCTCGTAATGCAGGATAGAAAGGAGCTGCGCTCGATTATGTCGAACTATGTCGGCATTGTACGCTCGAACTTGCGCCTTGAACGAGCATTGAAGCGTTTGGCGGTGATTTGGCAGGAGACTGAGGAGTTGTATAACCGCACGAAGCCATGTCGTGAGTTGTGTGAGTTGCGCAATATGATTGCCGTGGCTTACCTTACAATCAAGCAGGCACGCGAGTGTAAGGAGTCGGTTGGTTTGCACTACACAATCGACTACCCACCTCAGAAAAAAGAGTAATAATAAAGGGTGATTTCTGCGTTACGCTCCTTCTCGAAATCCTCATTTACGATAAGTAAACTGCGGTTTCTCGAAGTTCGCAAGCCTTGAAATCCCTCCTTTATAATCACTCTTCTGTCGGAGTAAGCGGAAAACATTTTTAACTATAAACTAAAAAGCCAATGGCTAACAGCTGATAGCCAAGACGAAAAATATGACACTTAACGAAGAGATTGCAAGAAGAAGAACATTTGCGGTAATTGCCCACCCGGACGCCGGAAAGACCACTTTGACGGAGAAGTTGCTCCTCTTTGGTGGTGCTATCCA
>JAZQHQ010000069.1:0-27162 GCA_045540675.1 Alistipes sp.
CCGCTTGGCCTTCCGACTTGGGAGCAAGGGTAGTGGTGGCAGTGCCGATGCTCCTTGACAAAGGCGAGAGTATTATCGAGAAGCTGCTCACGCTTGTCAAAGATGGCATTGTACGCCTTGTTGTGGAGGATAAGACCATGCTGATTGACGACTTTATCAAGGAGGTCGATTTGGAACATACGGGCGAGGATATCTATATCGTTATCGACCGTCTGCGTGTGGTGAATGATGACGACACGCTAACCCGTATGCGCGAGTCGGTATCGCAGGCATTTGGCTACGGCACAAGCAGTTGCGTGATTATCCACGAGGGCGAAAAGCGACTCTTCAACTCCAACTTCACGGCTGACGGCATCGAGTTCGAGCGACCTCACGAGCATCTCTTCTCGTTCAACAATCCGCTGGGTGCCTGCCCGAAGTGTGAGGGCTGGGGCAAGGTTACGGGCATAGACGAGGATTTGGTCGTACCCGACAAGTCACGCACGATATTCGACAACGCCATTGCTTGTTGGCGTGGCGACACGATGCGTTGGTTTCGCGACCAGCTTGTGATGAATGCGCACAAGTTCGACTTCCCGATACACGCACCATACTACACCCTTACGGAGGAGCAACGGAGATTGCTATGGCTTGGAAACGAGTATTTTGAGGGGTTAAACTCCTTCTTCGAAATGCTCGATAGCCAACGCCATAAGATACAATATCGCGTGATGAAGGCTCGTTATACGGGCAAGAGTATCTGCCCCGAGTGTGAGGGCAAACGCCTACGCCCCGAAGCGTTGTATGTGCAGTTCGGGGGCAAGAACATCGCCGAGGTGGTGCGAATGACCGTAGACGAGGCGATTGAGTTTTTTGGGGGCGTACAACTCAACGACCACGAAAAAAAGAGCGCCGAACGCCTCCTGACCGAGGTGCAAAACCGCCTGCAATATCTGAGTGATGTGGGCTTGGGCTACCTCACATTGGACCGAGCATCGAACACGCTGTCGGGTGGCGAGAGCCAGCGCATAAACCTCGCAACCTCGCTCGGAAGCAACCTCACAGGCTCGTTGTATATCCTCGATGAGCCTTCGATTGGTCTGCACCCACGCGATACTCACCGCCTTATCGAGGTGCTGAAACAACTGCGCGATATGGGCAATACGGTGATTGTTGTGGAGCACGAAGAGGAGGTTATCCGCAGTGCCGACTACATCGTGGATATAGGTCCCGAAGCGGGCAAGAATGGCGGTAGAGTGGTATATGCAGGCGATTTGGAGCATCTTCCGACCGCCGAGAACAGCTACACTGCCGACTACCTCTCGGGGCGCAGAGAGATAGCCATACCGCAGTCGGTGCGTGGTTGGAGCAATTTTATAAAGCTGAACGGTTGCCGACACAACAACCTCAAAAATATAACGGTCAAAATTCCGTTGGGCGTTATGACCTGCATTACGGGCGTTAGTGGCTCGGGCAAATCCTCGTTGGCGAGGGATATTCTCTATCCTGCCTTGCATCGCGAGTTGGCAGATACGGGCGACCACCCGGGCGACTTCGATGGTCTGTCGGGTGACACCTCGCTCTTGAAGGGGGTTGAGATGGTGGACCAAAACCCGATAGGCAAGTCCTCACGCTCAAACCCAGCCATCTATATCAAGGCGTGGGACGAGATACGAAAACTCTTTGCCGAGCAGCCCTACGCCAAGCACAACAATATCTCCGCATCGCACTTCTCGTTCAACTCTGCGGGAGGGCGTTGCGAGGTGTGTCAGGGCGAGGGTGCTATCAAGGTGCCGATGCAGTTTATGGCGGATATCACGCTCACCTGCGAGGCTTGTAACGGCAAACGCTTCAAAGATGATGTCTTGGAGGTGAAGTATCGCGATAAGTCGTGCAGCGATATTCTCGATATGAGTGTCGATGAGGCGATAGCCTTTTTCAGCGAAGATGCGAAGGTGTGCCGCCGTATTATCGAGCGACTGCAAACACTGAGCGATGTGGGTTTGGGATATATCAAACTCGGACAACCCTCATCAACCCTTTCGGGCGGTGAGAGTCAGCGAGTTAAGCTGGCTTCGTACTTGGCAAAGGAGTTTTCGGACAAGCATATGATGTTTATCTTCGATGAGCCGACTACGGGACTGCATATCCACGATATAAACCGCCTTTTGAGGGCGTTTAACGCACTGATTGCTGCGGGGCATACGATAGTGATTGTGGAGCATAATATGGAGGTTATCAAGTGTGCCGACCACATTATTGACCTCGGTCCCGAAGCGGGCACAGATGGCGGAAATATCGTCTTCGAGGGCACTCCTGCGGAACTCGCAAAGTGCGAACAAAGCCACACGGCGAAGTTCCTGAGCAAATTGAGAATTGAGAATTGACAATTGACAATTAAAGGTATTTTTAATTTTTAATTCTTTCAGCGCACCCTTACTAGCCCTTAAAACGGTTTGCGCCTTGGCAAGGCTCGGAGTTCGCAAAACAAAAAACTAAAAAAGCCATTGGCCATTGGCTCTTAGTGAGATTAGAGAAATTAGGGAGTTTAGCGATGCTATTCTCCCTAATCTCATTAAATTCCCTACACGCCCTATACTCCCTACCGCCGGGTATCGTTTTCGATACCCATGAGGAGTATGGGCAAAAAAACGACCACGCAAATTGCTCTGCGTGGTCGCCTTGAAGATAGCAACTATTTACTCAACAATTTATACTTACAATATTTATGACTCAAAAACAAAATCATTACTATCAATAACAGCACATACATCACAAGCCATACTATTCCGCTTTCACATTTTGTATACACAGCTGTTATTGCTACAATACCTACATAAATAACTAACAGCGCCCACGCTATCACATTATACATGCCCTGAACAAATGTGAGATAATTCTTGCCAGTAGGTTTGTAGTTGGCATAAATTTTAGCGAAACTATCTTTATCGTTCTTATATGCCTTCTCTCTTATGCGATGTACAACAAATTGGTCACTGCGCTGTTTTGAGCCCAACTCAACTGCGACAAGATACAGGATTGCAACTACTGTCAAAACTGCCATTGTTCCAATATAGGTCATTGTGAGAGAATAGAATGAATCGTTAATCAAATGTTGGTTTAGAACATATCCGTAACCTGCAAATGCAAATACCAAAGCACTTATCATTGTGATAAAATGACCAACATTAGCATTGCCGTTTATAGCATATTGCTCGTGTAACTGTTTTTCAAGGTCACTATTCATAATAGTCATTTTTTTAAAATTATTAAATTGTTAAATAGATAAATAGTTAATTTTCAAAAGCGAGGACAGCACGCACACAGCATCTGCTACTACTTATGTCGTAGCCATAACTATAATATCCACCATCCTCGAAATTAAATGTATTAAAGTATCTGTCTTTAGACGCCCAATAAGACCTTGGTGCGAGTGTTGTATAACCATTTGCTTTCAAAGTAGCATTGATTATCGTTCTCATGTCGTATATAGCTCTCAACTCATCACTTGTTGGTAAGTACCAACCTTCGCCATAGCTCGAACACCAAGTATTAGCATCGTCCCAAGATGCAGAAGTCTCCTCAACCGATACAATCTTAACTTGTGAATCTCTTGTATAGAAAACTACGCCTGTAGCGCCATTCTTCGTTACAAGGGTGCCGATTGGATAAGATGGAGGCGTTTGGGTGATTGTGATAGTCTTTCCTTCGAGATTGTATTTCTCGCTATAAATTTTGACCTCAGCGGTGCGATTTCCAGCAAAATCGTATATAGATACAGAGATTTTCACCCCTTCTGTATCTTTGGTATATTTTACCCAATCAGCGGTTGTTGTTACATCATAATTAAAGTTTGAGGTAACAGCAATTGCAAATTCACCACCCTTATAATCATATTCATAAGAGGTCGTGGTCGTTGTTATCTCTAATTCTGGTACAAATGCGGTCTGAGTAACCTTGATAACCTTTGATAGATTATATTTCTCACTCGAAAGAGTAATATCGGCAGTGCGATTTTCCACCTCCATATATTCACGAGAAGTTACCGAAATTCCGTTTGATGTTCGCTTGAATGTAATCCAATCAACATTTGCAGAGTATGAGCAATAAAAGTTTGCTGTAATAAAAATCTCTTTTGTTTCGCCCTCTGCTACAAAAGTTAGCGATTCAGGTTCCACACTCCACTCGGGCACAAAAGCCTTCTGTACTACGGTAAGTTCTGCCGAAAAACCCTCTTCGCTATTAGACACAACAATTTTACCCTCACGAGGCTCAGTTTCCAAATAATCTTTCACAGCAAAAATAAGTTGCTGTTTGCCATCTATTCCGAGTTCTGTTTCGAGTGTAATCCAATCCTCCTCGGTGTTTGCACGCCACGAGCAAGGTGAACTTACGGCAACGATGTAGTTATTTGCCGCTGCCTCGACAGTGATAGTCGAAGGTTTAATAACGATTTTGTCGGTAGGGATTGCATCATCGTTGCCACCGCCCGGCTGCTCTGTGTTGTCGCCGTTGTTTCCGTTGTTGTCTTCATCGAGTCCGTTTGCCGGCTCACAAGCGGTGAAAATCATTCCTACCGCTGCCAATAAAAGAAAAATCTTTTTCATAATAGTTTATAAATTAAAAAGTTAAACAAAAGTATTTGCACTATTATGACAAAAGAAAGTGTGAGGTTGATTTTCGTCTATCGAATAGAGGCTCTGACAAAACCTTGCGATAATAAACGACACAATTCCCCACACCTGTTATATGCAGAATGGGGTTGTAGAATACTCCCAACCATACATATACAAGAAATGAGTGTTGTTCGTTTGTCCTATCGCTTGGAAAACTGTCAGATTTTCTATTCAGGACTCAGAAAAACACTTTCTATATGTCTGCAATCCGAGGACTGCAACGCAAATTTAGAAATAATTTCCGAGAGTTGCAAAATTGCGCTAAAAAATAGTGGTTATTAGCGGTGGTTAGGGGTTTAGCGGAAATTAAAGTGGCGCACACTAACAACCTCTAATATTCACTAACAGCCCTTAACAACCTCTTGTAAAATTGCGCCACAAAAAAGTTCCCCGTTTTCAGTTTTTTGCTAACTTTGCAGTAGAAAAAAAATATTCTGTCATTGCGAGAGCCGTTGGCTCGTGGCAATCTCCCTTATATCTCATTAAACTAACAGCGGGAGATTCCCACAGTCGTTTCACTCCTTCGGAATGACGATGATGTTTAACTAATTTTGAATTTTGCATTTTGAATTCTGAATTTTACATATACGAACTTTCAAACGGCATTCGTTGCATACACCGCCAGACAAAGAGTGGGGTGGCACGATGTGCCATAATGATAAATGCAGGTACGCGTGACGAGCGCAAGGGCGAGGAGGGTATTGCCCACTTCACCGAGCATGGCTTCTTCAAGGGTACCGAGCATCGCAAAGCGTACCAAGTGAACTGCCGCCTCGAAAACCTCGGTGGCGAGCTGAACGCCTACACCACAAAGGAGGATACGACCATTCACGCTACGGTGTTGCGTGGCGACTTCACGAAGGCGGTGGAGTTGGTGGCGGATGTGGTCTTTCACTCCACCTTCCCCGACCACGAACTCGACAAGGAGCGAGAGGTTATTCTCGATGAGATAAACACCTATCGTGACTCGCCGATGGACGCCATATATGACGAGTACGAGGACCTTATCTTTGCAGGCTCGGAGTTGGGACACAACATCCTCGGCACACCCCGAAGCCTGAAAAAGATTAACTCGGAGGCGATACACCGCTTCCGTGAGCGCACCCACACCACCGACAAGATGGTTTTTGCCTCTATCGGCAATATCTCGCCCAAGCGCATCAAGGAGATTGCCGAGCGATATTTGGGCATCTACGCCCCTACAAAGCGTGATTATGAGCGTGTTGCGCCTACGCTTGTAGAGCCATTCGAGAGGACTCTTAACAAGCATACGCACCAGGCGCACTGCATACTCGGTGCGAGAGCCTACAACCTACGAGATAATCGCCGTTTGCCCTATGCGCTCTTCACGAACATTTTGGGCGGTCCTTGCGCCAACTCGCGCCTAAATGTGAGTGTGAGGGAGCGTAACGGACTTACATATAATATAGGTGCGAGCTACTCTTCGTTGTCGGACTGCGGTTTGGCGACTATCTACTTTTCGTCTGACCACGAAAACTCGGAGCGTTGCCGAGAGATTATCAGCAGGGAGGTTAAACGCTTGCAGGATAACGCATTAACCACACGCCAACTCTCAATGGCGAAGCGTCAGTTTGTGGCGCAGTTAGCCATCGTAAATGAGGCTGCCGAGGGCTATATGCTTGGCGTAGGCAAGAGCCTCTTGGCGTATGGCGAGGTGGACACCTTGGAAGAGTCCTACCGCAAGATAAATGCCGTAACCGCCTCCGAGATTATGGAGGTAGCAAACGAGGTGTGGCAAACACCTTCGGTGTTGCTGTACCGATAACAACTAATTTTGCATTCTGCATTTTGAATTTTGCATTATGGAAAAACTTGACCAATACATCGAGGCGATGTCCTCGCCGCAGACGGAGTTGCTGCACGAGTTGGAGCGTGAAACATACCTGCGTGTTATCAACCCACGAATGATTTCGGGGCATATTCAGGGCAAACTCCTCGAAATGCTTGTGCGTATGTTGCGCCCACGCCGTATCCTCGAAATAGGCACCTTTACGGGCTACTCGGCTATCTCGATGGCGATGGGTTTGGAGGAGGGTGCATATATCGACACCTTCGAGGTTGATGACGAGTTGGAGATGATTGCAGCCGACTTCTTCGAGCGCAGTGGCGTGGGAGACAAGATTCGCCAGCATATCGGCTCTGCCCTCGACCTCGCTCCGCAGTTGGGCGAGAAGTACGACCTTGTCTTTATAGATGGCGACAAGAGGGAGTATCGAGCCTACTACGATATGCTCTTCGAGCATAACCTCGTACATAGCAACTCGTTTATCTTGGCGGATAATATCCTATGGTACGGCAAGGTTGTCGAGGAGGTTGCCCGCAAGGATAAGCAGACGCAAGAGATTATCGCCTTCAACGAGCATGTGCTGAACGACAGCAGGGTAGAGAGCGTAATTCTCCCCCTCCGTGACGGCATAAACCTGATAAGAGTCAAATAAACGGAAAGCTAAAAAAGTCAAAGCGCACCCCTAACACCCCTAAAAACTCTGCGCCTTGACAAGGGCAGGAGTTCGCAATTTTTAACAAATTGTCGAAAAAAGTGGTGCAAAACCGCACAACAACACCAAAAGTTGTATAAATTTGTTGCGTTTTAGAATATATATTTTCAGTTAGGCTATGGGAAATAGAGAGAAACAATGGGTTGAAAACTTTATGGCACAGGTAGTTGCCAAAAACCCACATGAGCCTGAATTTCATCAGGCAGTACGCGAGGTTGCCGAGTCATTGGCAGAGTACATCGTGGCAGACCCCGCATTGCAACAGTTGAAAGTCTTGGAGCGTATTGCAGAGCCCGAGCGTGTGATTATGTTCCGCGTGCCTTGGCTCAACGACCGTGGCGAGATAGAGATAAACAGAGGTTTTCGCGTGCAGATGAACTCGGCACTCGGTCCATACAAGGGTGGTATCCGCTTCCACGCCTCGGTAAACCTCTCGATTATGAAGTTCCTCGCCTTCGAGCAGACCTTCAAGAATTCGCTCACCACACTCCCAATGGGTGGCGGTAAGGGTGGCTCTGACTTCAATCCTAAGGGGCGTTCCGACAACGAGGTTATGCGCTTCTGTCAGTCGTTCGTCACCGAATTGCAACGCCATATCGGCGCAGATACCGATGTTCCTGCGGGTGATATCGGTGTAGGCGCACGCGAAATCGGCTATATGTTCGGTCAGTACAAGCGCTTGCGTGACGAGTTCACAGGCACATTTACAGGCAAGGGTTTGGATTGGGGAGGCTCACTCCTTCGCCCAGAGGCTACGGGTTACGGCTTGTGCTATTTCACACAGCAGATGTTGGCAACACGCAATGACTCGTTCGAGGGCAAGACTGTACTTGTTTCGGGTAGCGGAAATGTGGCACAACACGCCTGCGAGAAGGCTACCGCACTCGGAGCAAAGGTTGTAACCTTGTCCGACTCATCGGGCTATATCTATGATGCAGATGGCATTGACGAGGAGAAGTTGGCGTATGTCAAGTTGCTTAAAAATGTATATCGTGGTCGCATCAAGGAGTACTGCGAGAAGTATCCAAATGCAAAATACTTTGCAGGCGAACGCCCTTGGGGTGTTAAGTGTGATATAGCTCTCCCTTGCGCTACTCAGAATGAGCTGAATGGCGAGGAGGCGCAGAAGCTTATCGACAACGGTTGTATGTGCGTTGCCGAGGGTGCAAATATGCCTTCAACACCTGAGGCGATAAACATCTTCCTTGCAAATCGTATTCTCTACGCTCCGGGTAAGGCATCGAATGCAGGAGGTGTAGCTACTTCGGGCTTGGAGATGTCGCAGAACTCTATGCGTATCAAGTGGACAAAGGAGGAGGTCGATGAGAAGTTGCACTCCATAATGCAGAATATCCACGAGGTGTGCGTGAAATACGGCTCGGAGGCTGATGGCTATGTAAACTATGTGAAGGGTGCAAACATTGGTGGCTTCATGAAGGTTGCCAATGCAATGATTGCGCACGGCTGCGTATAGCATACCCACCATATAAAATAGAAATAGGCACCTGCAAAAGGTGCCTATTTCTATTTGTACTGTAAAGAGTTACTTTGTGTACTTTGCCTTTACATTCTCAGTAGCCTTCTTCAACAACTCAGCAGGGCAGCAAAGCGTGATACGAACATATCGCTTACCCTCTGTTCCGAAGATACCGCCCGGAGTGAGGAATACATCGCACTTCTCCATCACCTCGTCAGAGAAGTCGTAGCAGTCGCCCTCGTAGTCAGCAGGAATCTCTGCCCAGATAAACAGACCCGCCTGATTTGGCTGATAGGTACAGCCGAGAGCATCGAGCAACTCCATGCCCTGCTTCTCGCGCTCGCGGTAGATAGCGTTCAACTCGGTAAACCAATCCTCGCCCAACGAGAGAGCAGTCTCGGCAGCTGCCTGAACAGGGTAGAACATACCCGAGTCCATATTCGACTTGAAGGTCAAGATTGAGTTGATCCACTCCTCCTTACCGATGATAACACCCACACGCCAACCTGCCATCGAGTGTCCCTTCGACAACGAGTTCATCTCCATAGCGACATCTTTTGCGCCCTCGATTGAGAGGATACTCATAGGCTTGTCGTTGTTGCGGATAAACGAGTATGGGTTATCGTGGATAACGAGGATATTGTGCTTGCGACCGAATGCCACAATCTTCTCGAACAACTCACGGGTTGGAGTCTGTCCTGTCGGCATACCAGGGAAGTTCGCAAACATAATCTTCACACCATCTACGCCGGCAGCCTCAATAGCCTCAAAGTCAGGCATAAAGCCGTTCTCCTTATTGAGCGAATATGGCAACATCTCGCCACCTGTCATCGATACAGCAGCCTTGTATGCAGCATATCCGGGATTTGGTACAAGCACCTTGTCGCCCGGATTGATAAAGGTCTGGCAGATGTGCATAATGCCCTCTTTCGAGCCGATAAGCGGCAAAACCTCGGTGTTGTAGTCCACCTCTACACCATACCACTTGCCGTACCAATCGGCAAACGCCTTACGCAAAATAGGCTCGCCCTTGAAGGACATATACTTGTGGACATCTGGGCGAAGAGCCTCCTTCGACAGACGCTCAACTACTGATGGGTGTGGCGGAAGGTCGGGGCTTCCCATAGCCAACTTAATAATCTGACGACCTGTTGTCGCCTCAATCTCTGCAATCTCACGAAGACGGCGCGAGAAGTAGTACTCACCTGTTCCGTCCATGCGATGCGCACGCTCGATAGTAACCTTGCTCATATACTTATATATTATTTGGATTTCTTTGGCACAAAGATAAGAAAAAGTTGAGAGTTGAGAGTTGAGAGTTTTTTCAACAAAAAGTTAAAAGTAGATAAACTCCCATCAAAACAAACCCTCCGCAGAGTTTTTTTTCTGCGGAGGGTGCTGTCTGTTGTGCGGACTCTGTGCGTGGTCACGGCGCAATAGAATTAAGGGTAGTTAATGGCTAGTAACGGCTAGTAAAGAATGCGCACACCCTTACTTGCCTTTAATAGCCCTTACTGGCCGTTACTTGCCGTTATTAAATTGCGCAATTTCGTTTAGAAGTCGTAGCCCACAATATAGTCAGCATAATCGCTCCAATACTGCGCTGCCTTATATGCCTCTACCGATGCGGTCGGCACATAAATCTTACGCCCCGATGCGTTTTTGTTAAACATGGATGCACTTCCTGTTGGTGGAGTTGTAGATTTGCAATATACCTCTTTCAGCGAGTTGCAATTTTCGAATGCAAAATCTCCAATCAAAGTAACGCTCTTACCTATAGTAATACATTCTAGAACTATGTAACTATGATGAAATGCACCATGGCCAATCACAGAAACATTATCAGGAATTGAGTATTCCGTTAATCCAGCAGGTGCAAATGCATTTAATACTCCATTAATAATTAAACAGCGATTATCCGCAGAAGCAAACTTGCCATAAAATGCTTTCAATGCGGAGCACTCTCCAAATGTACTATCGCCAATCGAAGTAACACTATCAGGAATTGTAATACTTGTCAGCGAGGCACAGAAAGCAAAAGCCCCAGTCCCAATATCAGTAATACTGTTAGGAATTATCACACTTTTCATCGAACCACACATGAAGAACGAACCCTTTCCAATCGAAGTCACACTATTGGAGATGGAAACACTTTTCAGCGAGGAGCAAACCATGAATGCCCTCTCCCCAATCGAAGTAACACTATCAGGAATTGTAATACTTGTCAGCGAAGTGCAATCTCTGAATGCATCATCTCCAATTTGCATTACATCACTATCGAATGTGATTATACCATATCCATTCCCATAGGTATTCGACACGATATTTGCGCCAAAAACATCACTCTTATATGGGGTTACAATTTGTCCATCAGACGATCTGTATAATATCACATTTTTAGATTTTATAGGATTACTTTTTTGTGCTACGGCAATGGTTTTTGAAATACCATATTTCTCATTTGAGATAGTAATATAGGCTATACGCTCTGTAGTTCCTATATGTGTGACAGCAGTTATCTTTGCACCGCTTTCGCTCTTTTCAATGGTTAGCCAATCGGCATTTGTCAAGAACTCATACTCAAAGTTTGCAGTTATGGCAACCTCTTGTGTGCCACCCTCAACAGCAAAAGTCAATGTTTCCGGCTCAATGGTTATTGCCGGAACAAAAGTCTTCTGAATCACATATAACTCTGCAACAAGGTTGTAGTCTTCATTCTTAACAACGATTGTACTCTCGCGAATATCCTCCTCTTCATTGCGAACAACCGAGAATTTTAACATTTTTGTACCTGCAATGCCATTTGGAGTGTCAACAATAATCCAATCATTTTTACTTGTTGCTTCCCAAGAGTAAGGAGAAGTAACTGCAACCTCATACTCGGCAGGCTCGACCTCGACCTCTACACTCTGCTGTGCAAGTTCGATTTTTGGGATATAGCCCTCCTGATATACCTCAATACTTTTGTTTATATCGTATTGGCTGTTGGTAATGGAAATAAAGGCACTGCGCTCTGATGTGTTTTTGTTTGCATCGACAATAACTAACAAGCCCTCGTCAGTCTGCTCAACAGTTACCCACGAAGCTCGTTCGGCAACCTCGTACTCGAAATTTGCGGTAATATCAACTGCTTGTTCTCCACCATTGCAGCCAAAAGTTAAATCTTTTGGCGAAATTGTGATTTCGGGAACAAACGGCGTACCGCCATTATTCTCCTCGACACCATCGCTACCCTCACAAGCGGTGAAAATCATTCCTACCGCCGCAAATAAAAGTAAAAGTTTTTTCATGTTATTTTGTGTTTGTCATTTATTCGATGAATAACCACTACAAAAGTAGCAACTTATCTCGAAAAGTGCAAAAAAATAAGCTGTCATTCCGAGCGAATGAAATGAGCGTGGGAATCTCCCGCTTTTAATTTTAATCGCAATAAGGGAGATTGCCACGAGCCTAATGGCTCTCGCAATGACGATTTATTATAAAAAAGTCAATAGTTAAAAGCCAAATAATTCTGCATTTTGAATTCTGCATTTTGAATTTTTCTTACCTTTGCGCAGAAAATGGCAAGAAGCTGATTTTATGGAATTTCTTGAACAATTTATATTCGGAGCAGGCATTGCCCACTCGATTTTTGTGCTGGCGATGGTTATCGCCGTAGGTACGCTGCTTGCCAAAATTAAGGTAGGCGGCATATCGCTCGGTGCCACCTGGATACTCTTTGCCGGCATCGTGGCAAGCCACTTCGGAATGAACTTGCACGCCGACACACTCAACTTTGTGCGTGACTTCGGTCTAACGCTCTTTGTCTTTTCGATAGGCTTGCAGATTGGACCTTCGTTCTTCTCGTCACTGCGTCACGGAGGTTTGAAGCAGATGTGGCTCTCGATACTGACGATGCTCTTTGGTGCGGTGGTGACATATCTCCTCTTCCTCGCCACCGACACGCCACTCCAAACAATGGTCGGTGTGATGGACGGAGCCGTAGCCAACACCCCTGCAATGGGTGCAGCACAGCAGGCATACCTCGACCTTACGGGCATTGACGACAAATCTATTCCGTTGAGCTTTGCCGTAGCCTATCCGATTGGTGTTGTGGCGGTTATCCTTGCCTTTATAATTTTGCGAGGAGTACTGCGCATCAATATCACCAAGGAGTGCGAGGAGGCAGAAAAACGACTCGGAGGCAACAAATTCGCTGCAAAGTTCTCCATCGAAGTCACCAATGAGCAAATGAACGGCAAGAGCGTAGGCGAGATTCGCCAAATCATTGCTCGTCAGTTTGTTATATCGCGCATCTCACACGATGGCAACAAGGCATTTATCGCCGATGTATCGAGCAAAGTCTATTGTGGCGACAAAGTCTTTGTAGTCTGCGCTGCGGAGGACAAGGAGGCAATTTTAGCCTTCCTCGGCAGCGAAATAGAGATGCTCGAAGAGGAGTGGGGCGAGTTCGAGGGACAACTCGTGTCGCGCCGTATCGTTGTGACACAGCCAAATATCAACGGTAAGCGATTTGTCGATTTGCGTCTGCGTACCAAGTACGGCATCAACATCACGCGCGTAAATCGTGCCGGAGTGGATATTATACCGCATCAGGGCATGGAGTTACAACTCGGTGATAAAGTGATGGTTGTAGGTTCGGAGGAGGCGATTAACGAGGTCGCAAAACTGCTCGGTAACTCGCTCAAAAAACTGCACGAGCCACACATTTTCACTCTCTTTATAGGCATCGCCTTGGGTGTTTTGGTCGGCTCAATTCCTCTGATTGATGCACCGCAACCGATAAAACTCGGCTTGGCAGCAGGACCAATGCTTATGGCGATTATTATTGGTCGTTTTGGAACGCACTGGCACTTAATAACTTACACCACATTGAGCGCAAATCTTATGTTGCGTGAAGTTGGCTTGGCAATGTTCCTCGCTGCGGTAGGCTTGGCTTCGGGCGATGGTTTTGTCGAGGCGGTCGTAGATGGCGGTTATATCTGGCTGCTCTATGCGCTCGTTATTGCCGTTGTGCCGTTGTTAATTGTCGGCATTTATGCCCGTCTACGATATAAGATGAACTTTCTGACGATTATGGGAATGTTGTCGGGTACGATGACCAACCCAATCGCCTTGAATTACGCTAACTCGTTGGCTGGTAGCGATATGCCTGCGATTAGTTACGCCACAGTCTATCCGTTGGCGATGTTCCTGCGCGTGGTTATCGCACAAGCGATGATTTTGATGTTCTTGTAGGGTAGAGAGGCTATTTAACCTCGAAATCGAGCATGGTTGTTTCATTCAAAGCAACCTCCACACGCTCGCCAATATGTGGCGCAAAAGGCTCGGTTGCTACGAGATAAACGATATCGCCCGTTTTGAGCGTAAGCAACTCCGAAGCCTTTGCAAGGGCCTTATCGAGCGATAATTTCAAAGTTTGCAAGTCGATATTTACAAACTCTTTACCTATCTTTATATCAAGTACTCCATTAGCCACTGCATCGGGCGAAATCGTTTCGGGCGAGAGAGCGATAGACTTATCGAAACAGTACGCCTCGTCACACGGTCTGCCAAGTGCGCAATTTCGCTCTACAATATCTTGTGCAGTGAAGGCAACCGCCACGCCCACAGCATCGTAGCAGCGCGAAGCGAACTTCTCGTTCAGGCACTTCGCAAGGCGTGTAACACGCAAGTAATATCCCACCGTGCAACGCATATCCCGCGAGAACGATGGCATATAAAAGTCGTCATTATTGCGCAGCACCGAGGAGTCGGAGCGTACAGTCAGCCACAAATCTTCGCCACTTGCAAGGGCGTTATGTATAGAAACTATCTTCATTTATCTCAACGATTTAACTATATCGGCAGCGACTCTGCGGCTCGACCCCTCGCCTCCCATCATCGTTTGCAATTCGGCAAAGTCGGCGAGCATTTTTTCGCGTGCCGAGCCGCCCTCCAAGATGGAGCGCAACTCCTCACTCACCGCCTCGACATCGATTTTATTTACCACAATCTCACGCACGCACTCCCTGCCGAGATTGATGTTTACAAGCGAAATGAACGGTATTTTCAGCACGATAGGGCGCAACCACTCGTAAATCTTCGGCACATGATAAAGCACTATTTCGGGCGTATTCATCAACGCCGTTTCGAGGGTTGCCGTACCCGAGGTTACGATTGCAGCCTCGGCATAAATCAGCGTGTCGTAGGTCTTGTTGCAGACCACCTTAACCTCCGAGCCTTGCAGAATCTTCTCGTAGAGTTCTCTTTCGAGCCAAGGCACCGCAGCCACCACAAACTGATAATTCGGAAAATTGCGAGAAATGGCAATCATATCTGCCAAATTATCCTTTATCTCCGAGCGACGGCTACCTGCCAACAACGCCACGATAGGGCGCTCGTCAAGCCCGTTTTCGCTCAAAAACAGCTCTCTTGACGGCATTGTCGCCTTGTATTGCGCTATCGAGTCGCACAACGGATTACCGCAAAATACCGGCTCAATGCCCTTGGAACGGAAATACTCTGTTTCAAACGGGAAGATGGTGTAGAGCCTATCGACATATTTGCGAATCTCCTTCACTCGCCACTCCTTCCACGCCCACACCTTTGGGGCGATATAGTAATAGACCTTCGTGCCACGCGCCTTTGCCCACTTGGCGATGCGCATATTGAAACTCGGGTAGTCTATAAGTATCACAACATCAGGGTTGAACGCCTCGATATCGCGCTTGCACTCATCTATCTGACCGAGTACGGTGCGAAGGTTACGCACAACCTGCGCAATGCCGAAAAACGATGTTTCGCGATAGTGCTTGGCAAGGTTCTCCCTGCCACCAACCTCAGCCATCTTATCGCCACCCCAGAAGCGGAACTGCGCCTCGGAATCCTCCGCCACAATTCCCTTCATGAGGTTGCTACCGTGCAAATCTCCCGAAGGCTCACCAACGATTATATAATATTTCATATTATATATAATTCAAAATTCAGAATGCAAAATGCAAAATTATTTTTCTTTATCTATTATATCGTCATTCCGAGCGAATGCAATGAGCGTGGAAATCTCCCTCTTTTATTTTAATTACAATAATGGAGATTGCCACGAGTCTATGGCTCTCGCAATGACGCTTTTATTTATCTACCGCAAAATTAAAAATTTTTGCGCACAATACCGAAAGAATAGAAGATAATTTGCTAAAATAATCATAGATTTATTTGGAGAATTCGCTTTTTATGTCTAACTTTGCATAAAGAGGTGATATTATGATAACTCTGAAATTACATTCTCCGCCTTATTTGGCATCACAAACCACTCTATTAGGGGGGGGGTATTTCTCTGTAAATCAAACATATACAACATTAAAGCAGGGCAACCTTATGGTTTGCGCCTGCTTTTTTATTTGCAATATATATTCACCCTATTTATTAACTGCCGTATTCGGCATAAAAACTAAATGCTATGAAAAAGTTTTGTTTAATTGTTCTAACAGGCGCACTTTGCTACCTTGCCCCTGCGTGCGACAACAAGAGAGAGAGTATTTCGGTAGCAGAAGTTTCTATTTCGCCGGCAGGTCCGTTGGCTCTATTGCCTGAACAGGAGGTGCAATTAGAGGCAATCGTAATGCCTAAAAATGCGACAGACAAAGTTGTAACATGGACTACAAGCAATCCAGATGTTGCAACAATAGACTCAGATGGATTGCTAAGGACAGTAGATGGTGGCGAAGCGCTTATCACAGCTGCTGTTGCTGATGGATTAAGTGCTACACTTGTGGCTAATGTAGCACCAGTAGATGATGAGTGGGTATCAAAAAATCATGCAACAGAGCGAAACACCGTTGATTGGGGGTATCCTTCTCTTGCTCTTTCTCAAGCAAGATGGACATCAGCAACGAAAGCGTTATGCATCACAACAAGAAATGGTGAGTGTATGATACCTATGCTAATTTTAGCTATCCCAAGTACCGATGCCCGTACAATTGAGAGTGCAATTAACAATGTATTTGCGCATTCTGCGCAAATTTCCGAACACGCATCCATGACTTTTACGCCGATTGCTATAAATCTTCTTCGAGTACCAGGCTGTTCCGAAATTTTCGAGAATAAGAGTATCGCAGAGATTCGTATCGCTTTAGGGTTAGATGTTATGAGCATTCTGAACGGCTGGGCATACGGTTTTATGGCAACACCATCAGTTACTGGTAGTTGGACTATGACTAATATCTCAACTTTAAATTATGCAGATATAGTTTCTGAAATAAAGTTTAGCGCACAATTTAAGTTTGATAATGAAAACAAATGTAGCGATATCGGAGTGGTATTTGAAGGAACAGAAATGCAAGTAACCGCCATTTATAACAAATTGACAGAAGATGCTAAAAATGTATCTACCGAGCCGAGAAGAAAAACAGAACAGAAAAATGCACCGTGGATATTAGTAATTGACATAGGCGACATTCATAGTACGAATAATCCGTTTGTCGGTGCAACTCGTCAGGCAATTGTAGATATGGATATAGCAAAAGTGTTCACTGAGAATTATATAAAGGTTCAAAAATAGATACAAGCAGATACAATTTTTATTAACCACTAAACTTTTACAACTATGAAGACAATGTTATTAACTTTCAGAAAAAGCTTCGTCTATGCAATGGCAATATTTGCAGGCGTTGTGTTAGCAACTACAAGTTGTAGTCCATTTGGCAAATACCTTGGCGGTGGCGATAGTGATGGCGATGGCTATGCAGATAATTATGGTTGGTCGACCGATGTTCAAGAGAATGCAAGTCAAATTGTATTCACAGTAAATTTTAATAGCGGGTATTCTGGCAACACGCTCTACAATACTAGTTACAATGTAGTCTATACATTCACATTCAGCAATGATGTATGTATAAGAGCTATTTCAGTAACAACTTTCGAATCGCAGGTCTATGCCGATGCCTACTATTCTGGTGAAGGAACTAAATCGGGCAGAACCATTACTATTGACCTAACCGAGGATTATAGCGGACAGACAAGGACTCAGATTAGAGATATTATAACAATAATGGAGCAATCATATAATAATTAAGGATATTTTTGCAAGGCAAATGGGAGACTGATTAACAAGTCTAAAAAATGGAAGTCACCCCCGTCAGAAAATTTCTGACGGGGGTTAAATCGTAAAAATTAAACTTATTATACAACCTCTCACTACATATTCGTACAAAAAAAGCCAAAAGCCTATTCTTCAAGCAGGTCGGGGCGCAAAGCCTTTGTCCTTTCGTAGGCTTGGGTTTCTTGCCACTTGGCTATCTCGGCAAAGTTGCCCGACAATAGCACTTCGGGTACTTTCCAGCCGTTGAACTCCGCAGGGCGGGTATATACGGGCGGTGCGAGCAAATCGTCTTGAAAGCAGTCGGTCAAAGCCGAAGCCTCATCGCCAATAGCACCCGGCAAGAGGCGAACCACCGAGTCGGTGATAATCGCTGCCGCCAGCTCGCCACCCGTCAAGACATAGTCGCCAACCGAAATCTCGCGAGTGATAAGATGCTCACGAATGCGATAGTCGATGCCCTTGTAGTGTCCGCAGAGGATAATAATATTTTCGAGTGTAGAGAGTCGGTTTGCCTCGTGCTGGTCGTAGCGAATGCCATCGGGCGAGGTGAAGATAATCTCGTCATAATGACGCTCGCTCTTCAACTTCTCAATGCAGCGGAACACCGGCTCAATCTTCATCACCATACCCGCCTCGCCGCCGAAAGGGTAGTCATCGACCTTGTGGTGCTTATCCTCCGAGTAGTCGCGGATATTGTGGATATGTATCTCGGCAAAACCGCCCTCCTGCGCACGCTTCAATATCGACTCGTTCAAAGGCGACACCAAGAGTTCAGGTACAACTGTTAAAATATCTATTCTCATAGTTTTTCTTGGCTTTTAGCCATTAGCCATTGGCCATTAGCTTTTGTTCTACCGCAAAATTAAAAATTTTTGCCGACAATACCGCAACTCTCGAAAATAAATTTTAGGGCTTTTAGCTATTAGCCATTAGCCATTGGCTTTTTAAGGTATTTTTTGTTGATTTAAGAAATAATTTCTAAATTTGTGGTGCAGTCCTCGGATTGCAGACATAATTTGATGAAAGTGTATTAGCTTTTATCCCTTTTGGAAATCTGGAAAATTTTCAATACACGAGGGAAGCAATCACACTCGTCACTCCGTATTGACTCTTCAATATGGGTGTTTAGCCCCATTCTTGTAGATAGATACGAGTGTGGGGTATTGTTTATTCGTGTATGGGCATTCCAGAGCCTCCGAAAGATAAACTAATCGACCTCACACTTTCTTTTTTATAAATAACGCCTTCTTCGAGGTTGGTGGGCAAAAAAACTTAAATTATTATGAAAATTTTTAGACTTTTTGGAGTGGCAGTAGTTGCTGTTTGTATGTGTGTTAATTTCACTGCTTGCAGTAGTGGAGATGATGCTTATGGCGGAGATTTCGCTAGCGAAAGAAAGCTTGTAAAAATGGTTCTAACCGATGGGGATGACACAGACACTTATAAATTTAGTTATGACAATCAAGGAAGGCTTGTTGAGTTTCAAGCCAATGATTATGATGTATCTCAATACATTTGGGGAAATAATACTATTCAAACAGATGATACCACATACACTATTAAAAACGGATTAGTACAAAAGAGTGAAAGCAGTTATGGTAATAACACCGAAACTCGCATATATACTTATGACAATGCAGGTAGATGTAATGAGAACATGGTTTGGGATGGCGATAGATTAGTGTTAGGATATTTAGGCGATTATAAATATAGATACAATTATACTGATGTAACCTGCACTAAAGGATTCCTTCCTATATTGCATATGGCTTTTGTTGAGGATCTTCTATTGGTAGCTCACCCAGAACTTATAGGAGCACGCACAAAGCAATTGCCAACGAGTGCCACTTATACCAATTTCATAGACTCATCACAAAAGGGTGGTACAATAACCTATGAATATGAGTTTGACAGCGAAGGATATATTTCAAAAATAATAGAAAAAAGCGATAGAGGTTATACATATTCTTACACACTAACTTGGAAATAGATTGTAGTTATAGAGTGGTTATCGCCTCGCAGAAAAAAACTGCGAGGCGATAACTTTAATTGTCAATTAAAGGTATTTTATTTTTTCAATTCTTAATTCTTAATTGGAGAAATTTATTTCTCCGTTCAAGGCCTCTACTACAAATGGATTGTAGAGTGATTCGTGACCGATATTACTCTTGTCGCCGTGTCCGGGGTAGATTGTAACCTCATCGCCCAACGGCAAAATCTTGCCCAAAATCGACTTTATAATCGTAGGGTAGTCGCCACCAGGAAGGTCGGTGCGGCCGATACTCTCACGGAAGAGGGTATCACCCGTGAAGAGCGACTTCGACTCCTCGTGCAAGAGCGACACGCAGCCCGGAGTATGCCCCGGAGTAGGGATAACTCGCAATACGGTATTGCCGAAACGCACCTCCCCAACCTCAGCGAGGTCAATATCTATCGACTCAGGCAATGCACCCAACTCCATACCGAACATCGCACCGCTTGCACGACCGCTTTTGAGGAGTGGCAGGTCGGCAGTCGAAGCAGCAAACTTCACTCCGTAGGTCATTTTGAGAAACTCCACACCAAGGATATGGTCGAAGTGGCAGTGGGTATTTACTGCCAAGACTGGCTTTAACCCTTGCTCCTCGATAAACTCTGCCAACATCTTATCTTCACGCGCCGAGAGATTTCCCGCATCGATTACGATACACTCCTTCGTGGAGTCCCACACGATATATGTATTCTCCTGAATCGGATTGAAAACAAACGACTTAATCTCCATAGTGTTCCTTATTTTTTGCAAAAATAAGAAAAAGAACGGAAAACGGAAAGCGGAAAACGGAAAACTATCTATTTTTTATGGCTTTTAGCCATTAGCCATTGGCCATTAGCTAAAATCGTCATTCCGAGAGCCGTTAGGCTCGTAGGACCGCTGCGATTAAGTCGAGGGCAGAGGCTGCTTGCAGACTTTGCCGAGGCGGAGCAGTGAAGACCAACGGTCAATCTCCCATATTATGGCTAAAATTAAAGCGGGAGATTGCCGCAGTCGTTACACTCCTTCGCAATGACGGTTAATCTATTTTTTGCAATTTGCGAAATAAAGTGCTATATTTGCAATTGCAATCGCAAGGTTGCAGACATATTACGAAAGTGTTTTTCGTGGTCTTACTATGAAAATGTGGTAGTTTTCTTTTGAATCAAAGACAGCGGACAGCACTCATTTCTTGTATATGCAGTGTGGCATACTCTATGCCTACACCCTGCACTATACAGGTGTGGGGCAGTAGCGTTTATTTGATTCAGGTTATACCACAACCTTCATAGTAATAAGCGAAAACAACCTCACACTTTCTTTTTAATAACGCCTTATTCGGGGTTGGTGGGCAAACAAAAAACTTAAATATTATGGAGTAAAGGAACTTTTCTTTTTTTTTGTTGGCAGCAACTCTGCTAATAGATTCATGTAAAAGCAAAAGCAGCTATCTTTTGCAAACCACACAATAAAATATTAGTTAAATTAATCAAATATCGGTATGACAACTTTTTTAGCATGGCTTATCGCCAATATCAAAACGCCATTTTATCTCTTGATGATAATAATTTATGAGATATTATTATGGACAGGAACAATCCCCTGTGATAACATATTAAAATATAGTTACCTTGGAGTCGTTGCATTATTAGCCATAGGAGCATTCGGAGGAGGAATTCCTGTAAGCAGTGTTTGGGGTAATATTTATAATATATTAGCCATAATAGCTGCGTATATTGTTGCAATAGTGTTCAAATGGAATTCGGTATTTTTATGGGGAGCTATACCCGTTTTAATTATCGCTATTTCAGTAGCAATTTTTACCGCTATGAATATGGATGAGGTTATTGATATGCGTATGCTCTTTTCTAGTAGCAACGCAGAGATGTTTGAAATAACAGCATTATATACATTTGACCGTTTTATAGCCACACTACATATTGGCGCAATGATTACTCTGTTTTGTGATGTAATGTGGTATTTATGCCACTTGTCGGAGCCTATTGAGAAATTATTTCAGTAAATTCAGTAAACGGAGAATAACAAACTATCGCCTCGCAGTTTGTTCTGCGAGGCGATAATTCTGAAAAAACTAATGGCTAATAGCTCCAATTTTATATTCCTGCTATCTTCTTGATTTCGTTCAACTTATTCAACGCCTCCAATGGGGTGAGGGAGTTTATATTCAACCCCTTGATTTGGTCGCGAATTTGAATCAGTACGGGGTCTTCGAGTTGGAACATCGACAACTGCACATCGGGGGTGCGTACCGACTCGGCAACATCGGCAACACCTTGTGCAGTAGCCTTCTTGCCACGCTTGCGCAGTTCGCCCTTCGGCACCATATCGCTATTGCCATACGCCTTCTCCAACGCTCCGAGAATTGCCGTAGCTCGCTCCACAATGGTCGCAGGCATACCTGCCAATCGTGCCACATGAATACCAAACGAGTGTTCCGTACCGCCACGCTCCAACTTGCGCAAGAATACCACCGTGCCGTCAATCTCCTTGACCGAAACGTGGAAATTCTTTACTCGGTTGCAGACCTGCTCCATATCGTTGAGTTCGTGATAGTGCGTTGCAAAGAGTGTGCGAGGGTGGGCCGTAGGGTGGTTGTGGAGATACTCAACCATAGCCCACGCTATCGAGATACCATCGTAGGTGCTTGTTCCTCGACCAATCTCATCGAGCAATACCAAACTGCGCTCCGAGATATTATTCAGAATACTTGCCGACTCCAACATCTCAACCATAAAGGTTGATTCGCCCTGCGAGATGTTGTCCGATGCACCCACACGGGTAAAAATCTTATCCACCAAGCCAATCTCCGCCTTCGCAGCCGGCACAAACGAGCCCATTTGCGCCATCAGTACGATGAGAGCCGTCTGACGCAACAGTGCCGACTTACCCGACATATTCGGACCGGTAATCATCATAATCTGTTGCGACTCGGTGTCGAGCATCAAATCGTTCGGGATATATCGCTCGCCAACCTTCATCAAGGTCTCGATTACGGGGTGGCGTGCCGATTTCAGTTTTATTGTGGTCGAATTGTTCAACTCCGGGCGTACATACTTGCGCTCCACCGCCACAACTGCCAACGAGTAGAGGCAGTCGATGCGTGCAACAATCTGTGCATTGCGCTGAATATCTCGCAACGAGCCTGTAACATAGGCGATTAGGTCGTTGTATATCTGCTGTTCGAGTTGCAAAATTCGTTCCTCTGCACCGAGAATTTTCTGCTCGTACTCCTTCAACTCCTCGGTGATATATCGCTCGGCTGCCGCCAAGGTCTGCTTGCGAATCCAACGCTCCGGCACCTTATCCTTGTGGGTATTGCGCACCTCGATATAGTAGCCAAAGACATTGTTATAGCCAATTTTGAGCGATGGAATACCCGTGAGTTCGCTCTCCTGCTCCTGAATCTTTTGCAAGACCTCCTTACCGTGCAGAGCCACTCGGCGCAAGTCGTCGAGTTCCGCCGAAACACCATCGGCAATAATGCCGCCCTTCTGAATCTGATTGGTTGCAGGGTCCGGATAGATGGTCTGCGCAATACGCCCCGACACCTCGCTCAGAGGGTTTATCTTCGAGGCTGCAAGGTGGAGAATATCGCTATCTGACGACTCCAACGCCGCCTTCAATAGTTCTATCGCCTCCAAAGAGTTTTTCAGTTGAATCATCTCACGAGGTAGCACTCGCAAACTCGCTATGCGTGAGGCAATTCGCTCGATATCGCCCGTCATCGAGAGATGTTCGTTTACTGCCGAGCGAGTAGCCGCATCTTTCACAAACACCTCGACCATATTCTGTCTGTCCTCGATACGCTTCAGGTCGAGAATCGGCATCGCAATCCACTTGCGCAAGAGTCGTGCACCCATGGCGGTACGCGTTTTGTCGAGCGTCTTTGCAAGCGAGAAATTCGCATCGCCACCTGTCGAAGCAAAGAGTTCAAGGTTGCGCGAAGTAAACTTATCAATCCACACATACTCCTCACGGTCAAGACGAGATAACGAGGAGATATGCGCCACATTGTTGTGCTGTGTAAATTCGAGGTAGTAGAGTATCGCTCCCGCAGCCGAAATGGCACTGCGCATACCCTCCACGCCAAAGCCTTTGAGCGAAGGCACCGAGAAGTGCGTTTTTAGTTTACCGTAATTGACCTCGTAAGAGAAAACCCAATCTTCGAGGCAGTAGATATAGTATCGCGAGCCGAAAGCCGCCACAAAACGCTCCTTCAAACCACGCTGATAGACAATCTCTTTGGGTGCAAACGAGGATAGCAACTTTTCGATATAGCGGTCATCGCCCTCGGCAACCGAGAACTCGCCAGTGGTGAGGTCGAGAAACGCCACTCCCGTAGCCGACTGCCCGAAATAGACCGATGCGAGGTAGTGGTTTTCGCGCTGCTCGACAACATTATTTTCGAGTACCACACCCGGTGTAACCACCTCTATAACACCTCGGTGCACTACACCTCCTTTTGCGGTTTTCGGGTCTTCGAGCTGCTCGCAAATAGCCACACGCTTGCCGGCACGCACCAAACGAGGAAGGTAGGAGTCTATGGCGTGGTGCGGAAAGCCCGCAAGTTCAACCGTTGCAGCACCGCCATTGGCACGGCGAGTGAGCGTAATGCCGAGTATGGCACTCGTCTCGATAGCATCTGCACCGAATGTCTCATAGAAGTCGCCCATACGGAACAGCAAAAGCGCATCGGGATATTGCGCCTTCACCTCATCGTACTGCTCCATCAACTTCGTCTTACCCGACTTCTTCTCCTGCTCCTCGCCTGTTTTCTTTCCTCGTGCCATTATCTCTTTTTGGGCTTTTAGCCATTAGCCATTGACCTACGGTCTTCACTGCTCCGCCTCGGCATAGTCTGCAAGCCATCTTTGCCCTCGGCTTAATCGCAGCGGTGGCTATTAGCTTTTTATTATACAATCGTGCAAAGATAACAAAAAAAGTTGAGAGTTGAAAATTAAGGGTTTTCTTGCTTTTATTCTTTTTTAGGGGAGCAATGCCCTGCGAGGTGTTGTTTGTTTGCGAAAAAGTTTCTAAATTTGCAGTGCTGAACGGCTTTTTGTGGCTGAACGGCAGACATATAGAAAGTGTTTTCGCAGTCCTTAATCGAAAATGTGGAAGTTTTCAGAAGTAAAGGATATTCGAACAACACCTATTTCTTGTATATATGCGATTGGTATGTTCTATGCCAATGTATGGCTATATACAGGTGTGGGGCATTGTATCGTTTATTTTACTTCGGGTCATTCCACAACCTTCGATTAGATAGACGGAAATTCAACTCCACACTTTCTTTTTGTCATAATAGTGCAAACACTTTTGTTTAACATTTTAATTTATAAACTATTATGAAAAAACTATTTACGATTTTTGTCGTTGCAATTGGAATGTTTCTTTGCAATTGTACAAATGCAGATGTAGCAGATGTAGCAGATGTACCAAAATTTAAGTTTCTTGGAGATATGGGTACCTCTTTCAGTGTTCCATCCTCGGGTGGCAGTGTTGTCGTGAATTTCTACTCTCCATCAGATTGGTGGGTGACTACCTCAGATAATTGGCTTTCGGTATCACCAGAGTACGGAAAATCAGGAAACTCCTCTATAACTTTGACAATTAGCCCATCTGCAAATCCTCGTGATGGGGTTGTTAGAATAGAGTTAGGCAATAATGAATATTATGATATTTCTGTTTCTCAGTATCTTGTAGATGATAGCATGGAAAGTGGGTTTTACCTTGGAATAATCGGCTTTAATAGCGATGTATCTGGAATCAATCCTAGTCTTCTTTCAAATAGATCTATTGATCTATTTGATAACTACATTGATAATTTATCTACAGATGATGGAACTCTGCTCTATTATGCCGTAGAAAAATCTATAGATTTATTGCAAAACAAAATATATCCAAGTAATCTCTTCAATGTGTCCATTGTAACATTTACTGATGGTATTGACCAAGGTTCATTGAATATTAGTAATGAGTACATATCTAATAGTGAATACTTACAGGCGCTATCTATACGATTAAATGACGAAACTGTTTCAGGAAAGAATATTGATGCTTACTCTATTGGAGTATTGGGTGTAGATGCTAGTAATAACTATACGCTATTCCGAAACAATTTGGAGAGTTTAGCAACAGCAAGTAATAATGTTTTTGAGGTTACTAATATGTCGGAGGTAGAGAGTAAGTTTTCTGAAATAGCCTCCCATTTGGGAGAAACAAACACTTTTTATAATATCGCTCTCAAAATTACAGGTCCGTCAGATATGGAGAAATGTCGCTTTACATTTGATAATGTGTCTAATGGTAATGTATTTCGTCAGTATATCGAAGGAACATTTCGTAGATACAAAGATACAAGCGGTATACGAGTAGCGCTCGAAGATGTTAAATATGTAGGTATTACTTCTACTTCAGGTACAACAATCAATGGCGTAAAGTCTGGTATCTTTTTTGAGTTTACATTTGAAAATTTACAGCTTTTGAATGGGGCTCCTATCAATAAAGAGAACATTAAATATTGGTTTACCGAGGGAGGAAGTTGGGTAACAAGTTCAGAAACTAACCAATTCTCGATACCAACGCTTGAAAAGATTAAGCGTACAGCAGCTATTATGCTAAATCTTGACTGTTCAAGTTCATTGGGAAGTGATTTTTCGGTCATGCAGAGATGTGCCAAGTCATTTATTGCCAAGTTACTCGAATATGCAACCGACCCGAATGAGGTGACATCTGTTAGCCTTGACAAAACATCGGTAACATTGGGTGTTGGCAATACTACAACGCTAAAAGCCACAGTGCTTCCAACCACCGCAAGTCAGAAAGATGTTGTATGGTCTTCGTCAAATACGCAGGTCGCATCTGTAAATCAAAGTGGTGTAGTAACCGCCAATGCAGAGGGTACAGCCACCATTACCGTCACCACCAAAGATGGTGGCTATACTGCAACTTGTAAAGTGACTGTTCCAAAACCACCGCAATATAAGGTGGGTGACCGTGTCACTAAGAATGGGAATACTGGAATCGTATTCTCTGTAAGTGACACAACCGTCAAAATTGTATCGGTTGAAGAATCTAGGTCAAATTGGTACGATGCTAAGGTCTGGTCTTCGAACTATGGTACAGGTTGGTATCTGCCCACATTAGATGAGTTAAAGGTAATTTACAACAATAAATCAGCCGTCAGCCAATCTTTATCAGGTATATATTGGTCGTCTAAAGCGTATGATAGTTCTTTTGCTTGGACTATCGATATGGACTCTGGTGGTACCCATATTTTAAATAAGAACCACGAAATCTATTATGTGCGCTCCGTGTTCGCTTTTGACTATTAATACTTTTGCCCTCCGCAGAAAAAATGCGGAGGGTTTGTTTTTTTGGGAAGTCGGAGGCCAAGC
>JAZQHQ010000070.1:0-5992 GCA_045540675.1 Alistipes sp.
TTCCCGATCTCCGAAGGCGATACCCACGCTCAGCTTACCTGGCGGATCCGCAGCCAGTACAAGGTTTCCGTTACCAATAACGATCCCGACGACTGGGACGCATACGAAGTGATCCATCAGGCACAGCCCACCGAAGAAGAACTCGCTGACCAGAGACCTTACTGGGGCGACTACGAGTCCGAAAAAATCACCGTTCACGACCTCACCTAAAATCGTAAATAATTGAGCTATTTTTGTGCGAAGCAAGGCGATGAAAGCGGAGCATAGCAGACCTATGTGAGCATTTCAGCGTCCGCTGATTCGTGCAAAAAGAGCCAATTAGAACGATTTTAACGATTCGAGCCACTCTATCGTCTCGTATGTCAGGGTATCGGTACGGTCTTGCCACTCACGGCGGCGGATATAGTCCGCTTTGCGCTGTTGGAGAAGGGCATTGATAGGGAACAGAGGCTTGCGCAGAGAGAGTTTAGCCTCGCGCTGTGAAGGGCGGATAGTTCTGGTAAAGACACTATCCTGCGATGGGCGGCGAGATGCCTCCCACTTGAAGCCCTGCAACTTGGTAGCCTGCGTTTCAGGAATTTTATCCATAGGATAGAAGGTGTAGGTAGGGTTTCCACGATAGGTAATACCCACAACCTCCTGATTTTCGATATACGAGGTCATATCACCCGCCTCGATATACGCCATAAGGGTAATTTCGGGTGAGTTATCCTCCTGCATATAGTAGATGGTCTGAACATTGCCATTCACATCGTTGCGATAGATTTGGTTATCGCGGAAGAGTGCTGTCATCTCCTTACCTGCAACCTGATTGTAGTGTGCAGTATCAATCTCTGATGCCATAAGCGGCTTACCCTCGAAGTCTGCCCGTACAAGCTGGCTGTTGCGGGTTATGATATGCATTATCTCCGATGTAATCTGGTTGCTGCCATTCCACATCACAGGCGACTTATACATATTCATTATAGAGTCTATGGTGGTCATTGTGAGCGAATCGCACACCGATTGGAAGTCGCTACGGAATATCTTGACGCGCCTATAAGCCTTGATTTCGCGATAGAGCGAGTCGATATTCTCCGCCTTCTTCAACTCCTCGGTTGGCGATGGAAGCGGTTTCGGATAGAGAATATCAATCAGCGAGTCGAGTTTACGACCAACAATCGAGTCGAGAGGTCCGAACTCCACCAACAGCACCGAATCGACTCGGCGCAACTCGGCAGAATCAGCCATCTGGATAAAGATACCGCGCTTCTCCATACGCGCCAACTTACGGCGCAACTGCTCATCGGCACGCTCTTGTGCCTTGGCGTAGTAGATGGAGTCGCGGATTGCCCACTTGCGATACTGCTCGGCGCGTTTAGCCTGACGAGCCCTACCTATACGGTCGAGTTTGGCGTTGAGCGAATCCTGCTTTATTCGCTCCTCCTCCGCCTTCTCGTTGTCGTATATCGCCTTGAAGTACGCCTTGACCTGCTTGACGGTCATAGTGTCGAACTTGGCAAGAGAATCTACCCTTGTGCTATCGACTTTAAGGCTATCTCGTTTGGTGCTATCAACCTTGACACTATCTTTTTTGAGACTATCTACTTTAATACTATCAACCTTAACACTATCAACATTGATTGTGTCGCGCTTCAACGAGTCTATCTTAACAGAGTCTATCTTAACAAAGTCTATCTTCGTGGTGTCTATCTTAACAGAGTCTATCTTAATGGTGTCCACCTTCACGGTGTCTATCTTCACGGTGTCTATCTTCGTGGTGTCGCTACCCCTCTTTGCTACCTTTTTGAGGCTATCCTGCACCACCTTCAAACTATCCTTAATCTGCTTTGCACGCGCCCTCTCTATGCGGTTACGCTCGGCATCGCGCACTCGCGCCTCACCCAACAACATCTTATAGAGAGCGCTTCGCTCTGCAAGCACCGCTGCGCGTTCAGCCTCGCGTATGCGCTGTGCCTCCTTGATAGCAGCCTTCACCACCCTATTAGCCTCCGCAGCCTCCTCTTTCAAGAGTTTGGAGAGTAGTGCGTGACGGGTGTTCAGAGTATCTTTCAGAAGCGAATCTATCAGTTCGCGGCGCAACTCCGTCTTCGACTTCGGAGGTGCTACTACCGCAGGCGAAGAGGTCGCAACAGAGTCCTTCGACTCGACCTTGGCAGTGGCAACAGTATCGCTCTCCGACTTATGAGATTGCGGTTTTGAGTGCGACCTTCGGGTTGCTTCGCTATTTCGGTTTGGCGTAGTCTTATCCGACTTACGGTGGCTATCTTCGCCCTCTGCACCGTGCTTGTCAGCCCCTCGTTTATCCGCACCGCGCTTGTTACCTCCCATCTTCTGTTGCATCTGCGAGAGTTTCTCCTTCATCTTATCAGGCATCTCCTTCTTCGCGCCCTTCTTGTCGGACTTCACAGAGTCGGCAGCTGCCCTCTTTGCCACCTGTGCCAACGAGTCTTGACGCGCCTTCTCTATCTTCTCGCGAATAGGATAGTGGGTATATACAAACATCGAATCGGAGCGTACAAACAACGAATCGCCCTGCGAGAGGTCGTAACTTATGATTGATGGGTGCTTGGTAACAAAGACATTGCCCGGCTCCTTCCAATACTCGCCCCAATCGCCAAAGATTATCATCTTCTGCGAACGGTCGTCAATCTGGATATTGCGCCTCAAAACAACATAGTCGCTATCGCGATAGTAGTCGAGCGAATCGCACAACAACTCTTGGTCCTTGGTCAAGATGTAGCCGTTGAGAGTCAAAGTGTAGAGTTGCTTACGCTTATCGAAAGTACCCCTGTCGGCATAGAGATAATCCTCCTCCTTGGCGCTGCCATTGCCCTTGTTCCATATATTGGTATGGGTGAAGAACTGCGCAAAGTCGGTTTCGGTGTTATATACCACCGAATCACCCATCATCTCGTACTCGTTATTACGCATCTGCACACGCTCCACACAGATTATCTCGTGGTCGTCAGAGAGGATATAACCTCTATCCGATTCGAGCATATTGTCGCCACTAACAAGCACACCTCCGCCCGAATAACGACCTATATTTGTCTTTGTATTGAACGAAAAGTTGTAGGTAAAGAGGGTGGCATCACCATCTACTACCTTCACAATCTTCGAGAAGACCTTTGCCTCGTTGGTGTCGCCATCGTACTCGGCTCTATCGCCATAGATGTAGGTCGAACCACGATTTATCAGCACATTGCCGAAACACTCGATATGTCGCTCGGAGTAGCGAACTGCACTATCAGCAGTGATAACCGTTCCGTTGTGGTGAGCCGCAAAATTGCCGACCACAACCATAATCTTCTGCCCGTTGTACTCCATCTGCCAGCCCTCATCGGACTTCATCTCTACATAATCACGCTTTGGTGTCTTGCCCGAGATAGATGGTTTCTCGCTACGCTGTTCGGGTTGCGAAGCCGACAACGAAGGCAGGCCATTGCTTCCTGCAAAGACCAAACTTGCCAACGCTACAAGCGATACCGTTATGGCTACAACCCTTCTACTCACGACTATTCGGGATATTCGTTATTTATTGCAATACTTTGTCCAATTTTTATTCGAGAAGTCACTATTGCGGAACTCGGGTGCGATGTAGATATACATCGAAGCAATCTTCTTGTCGAGCCACGCGCGGAACTCCTGCTCCTGCTTACGCGAAAGTGCTATCTGCTCCAATCGCAGATAATCCTCATCGAGCGATGCGTTGTGTGCCGGAATAACCTTCAACAACTTAACAACCTTAACCAACTCGTTACCCATCATATCGTTCGAACGGAATGGGGCTGAAATCTCACCCTCCTTCAAACGGACAATGGCGTTATAATCGTCAATGCTCTTGCCTCCCATTGCTCCGAAATCCTCCTTCAAGAACTTCGTTGCCGTAAGTTTTGCATCGTATGCCGAGTATCGCTCCAAAAGGTCGTGATTTGTTACCACACCACCATTCTGCTTCGAGTGCTTATCGTCAGAGTGCTTTCGAGCCGCCTCCTCGAAGGTCAAAGAGTCCTTCTTAATCAACCTTACAATGCTATCCAAATCGCGCATCGGAGCGACAACCTCATCTATTGTATAGGTTGGGCGTAACAAGATGTGGCGACAGTGATAGAGTTGTCCCTTCTTGTCGATAAGCTGAATAAGATGGAAACCGAACTCCGACTCGACAACCTCCGACACCTGTCCCTCCTTCAACTCCGCCAATGCATCGGCAAAAGGCTTTACGAAGCCTGCCAGAGGCGCAGGTTCCAACTCGCCACCCTGAATTGCAGAGCCATCGACCGAGTACATTCGTGCCAAGGTTGCAAAACGAGTTTTGCCCGTAACGATACGCTCACGCATCTCCACCAATCGCTCGCGCGTGCGCAATTTCGCCTCCTTCATATTCTTCGGGAACATCGTAATCTGGGCATACATATACTGCTCGGCAATAATCGGAAGGCTATCCTTGTCCATTGACTTGTAGAATCGCTCCACCTCGCCGGGAACAATCTTGGTCTTACTCACTACGGTCTGTTGCATCATCTGCGCATAGGATTGCTCCTCAATCTGACGGCGGAAGAGGTCGCGGATATGGTAGATTGCCATGTGCGACTTCTTCTCCACAGCCGAAATCGAGCCCTCGCGGTCAATCAACGACTGCACCTGCTGTTCCACACGCTGAACAACCTCTGCCTGACTAATCTCTACCGAGTCGAGAAGTGCCTGATTGTAGAGTAACTTCTGCAACATCAGATTTTCGAGTGCCTCATCCTCGGCAGGACGATCGGAGGTGTAGCCTTCGGCACGGCGCTGCTCCAAAATCATCTTGGCAGCCTGACGCACATCGGAGTAACTCACCGAGGAGTTACCGACTACCGCTACAACTTTATCAAGCATCACAAAACGCTTCTCGGCAACAACAACCGAAACAACGACAAGTGTGCAAATCACTATTGAGAGTATCTTTTTCATCTTATTTTTTCGTTTTCCGTTTAATTATAGATTTTGGCATGTCCCGATGAGAGAGCATTCTTCTTCAAACGCTCCTCCTGACGATGTATAACCTCGGCACGATGTCTGCTAATTAAAATCTGTTTTATGTTATCCTTCGCCATGGCAAGAGGCATCGTATCACCCGCCTTCATTACATTCGTTATGCGGAAATAATAGTAGTGTTTGTCGTGATGTATCTTTTGTGTTTTGCGACTATCGAGCAACCCTTCATAACGCGAAGTACGCAACAGAGGGAGGTTACTCAAAAAGTCCGAGAATGACACCCACTCCTCGAATTGCAAGTGCAAGAAGTTATTCTTGCGACACAACTCCACGAAATCCTCGCGATGCTCACTCTTTGACGACTCAAACCACTTCAACAACTGCTCACGGCGGCGGAAACTCTCGCCGATGGCGAAAATCTCACCCTTTACCATAGGCTGCGAAATACGGAAATCCGACTTGTGAGCGTTGTAGTAGGCGGTAATATCCTTATCGGTAATCTCCACGCAAGGCTCCTCTTCGAGGTAGTGACGGTCAAGACGGTGTACCAACAACGAACGGCGATACTCCTCGACCAATCTGTCGATATCCGACTGCGACTGCGATAGCAACTTCTCCGCCTCCTGCTGTTTCAGCTGTCCGATAATCCACTTATCGATAAACGCCTGCGAGTAGTTCACGCTATCTTGTGCCACAATACCGCTCGGCATCAGAGATGCCAATTCCGAGCGATAGAGATAGGCAGAGCCTACACGCGCAATCATCTCGTCATCAGCCTTATAGCCCGACCACGAGTTGCACGCACTCACGCACGCGAGCAAGAGAACAACAGTGACTATTTCGAAAAATCTACGCATACAACCTGCAAAGGTAGCAATTTTCTCGAAATAAACGATAGAATTACAATTTTATTGTAAATGTGGGGAGGAATGGGGAACTCCAAGCGTGGTCAAGGCGCAGAGTTTTATAGGAAGTCGGAGGCCAAGCGGTCTTAGGAAGACAACATGTTTCC
>JAZQHQ010000071.1:0-13448 GCA_045540675.1 Alistipes sp.
GTTGCGCCTTGACCACCGTCAGAGTTCGGAAAACCCAAATTAACACCCTGTTAATAGTGTTAATTTTGTTAACTCCGTTACCTGATATATATTATCTCTTATGGCAGGAAGACAATGCCGTTTTTGCATTGCAGTATTCCCGTGCGGAGGGCACGACACACCTTGACCTTGGCAGAGCCAAAGGTTAGTCCCGAATCGCTCACCAAGCGGTCTATGAGGATTGCGCGTTCGATGCCGTTGGGGTAGAAACTCTGCATAATGCGCACACACTCGTTACGGCTATCACCACACTCCTTCGGGAGGTCGCACTCTACGGGCAACCCCTCCTCATCAACGATGAAGGCAAAGGGTTCAAACTCTTCGTTACGGCAGAACTGCGGTTCTACCACCGAACACTCCTTCACCTTATGCACAAATATCACCGTCTCGGCTTTGCGCTGTAAGGTCGAGCCTATGTGCCCACGCGCCTTGTCGCTGTTGGGATTGGTGTGTAACACGCATAGTATGTGGCAGTTAAAGTCGGTAGATAGTGCCATCAACTGCCCTACGATGCGGTCGCTCTCCTCTATATCGTTGGTGTTGTACATCAAATCGCTTATGCCATCTACCACCACCAACTGCGGGCGATACAACTCTATTGCCTTATAGAGAATATCGGCTCGCGATTTGGGCTCTATCTCACGCAGGGTGAGGGAGTGGAGCAGACCACTATTATTCTTGTCGCTCCACCCTGCAAGGCGATGAATACGCTCTACAACCTTGCGTGCGTGGAGTGCCGACTGCTCGGTATCTACCCACAGCACCTTTGCCAAACGCGGTGTAATACCGAAGTCGCCCCCTTCGGCAAGTAGTCCTCCCACGAGGGCAGTACAGAGAAAAGTCTTTTTGCTCTTGGCTGCGCCCACCACTGCCGAGATATTGCCCAACGAGGCTATCGTCATACCTCTATGTTCAATTATTGGTTTGATAATAGGCGCAGGCTTTGTCAAATCTACGAGGTGCGGAGAGACATACTCTCGCAGTTCGGCTTTGCGGTACTCCTGCTCGGCAAGATACTCGGCTTGCCTTTCGTAGGGAGCAAACGCCTCTGCCAAGATACGGTCAGCCTCCGCAATCTCCTCTGCCGTAGGCTCTGGAAGTGCATCAGCCTCCTTTAACAGCGATGCAAATTTACCTCCAAATGGTCTGTTTTGAGTCGCACTATTGCTCGCATCAGCGACAACAACAGAGGACTCATTTGCTGTTACAAATGATTCATTCATAGTAATAAGTTAAGTGTTATTGTATAGTTTGAATTGTGTCGGTTTGCGCAACGACAGTGCAAATATACAACAAGAGATACCCCCTTGTCAAGAGTTTAAGGTTAAAAAATTTAACTTTTTTATACAATATATGGACAATGCTCTCGCTACTACGCAGTTAGCGCAGTTATCATAGTTAGCAAAATTAACACTATTAGCAGGGTGTTATCTCTGTTAATAGTGCTAACAACTCCTCTCTCGTCTGCATATTTTTCCATATATGCAACAACTAAACGCCATTTTATACCTATTTATAAAAATAATTGCACTTTAAGGGATAATGTTACCGAATTTTTGCTACATTTGCAGAGATTTTCGCAATGTGATATTTATGTAAATATATCTACTAAAAATGAATAAAAATTCGATAAATATAGTTTTTGCACAACCCGAACACGCGGGGTATGCCGAGCAGATTTGCCAACTTATCTATGAGTCGGCACTGCAACGCGGTACGGGTATTGCCCGCCGTTCGCCCGAATATATCTCCTCGAAGATTGAGGGCGGAAAGGCTGTTGTGGCTCTTGATGGTGACCGCTTGGTGGGTTTCAGTTACATTGAGTGCTGGGGACATGGCGACTATGTGGCAACTTCGGGTTTGATTGTTGACCCCGAATATCGCCATCTCGGCTTGGCAGGTGAGATTAAGAAGCGCACCTTCGAGTTGGCGCGTATGCGTTTCCCGTTTGCAAAGTTGTTCAGTATTACGACATCGCTGCCCGTGATGAAGTTGAACACGCGCCTCGGCTACAAGCCCGTAACATTCTCGGAACTGACGCAAGACGATGAGTTCTGGCAGGGTTGCGAGGGGTGCTGCAACTACGACATCTTGAAGCGCAACAATCGCCGTATGTGTCTCTGTACGGGTATGCTCTACGACCCGAAGACTCCGTTGCAGAAGCAGTCGTGGTGGAGTCCCTACGCAATGGCAATCAAAAATAGAATTAAGAAGATTTTTCACTTGAAATAATTAGACAAAAACAAAGATATGAGCAAGAAGGTAGTTTTAGCATTCAGCGGAGGTTTGGATACCTCGTTCTGCGTAAAGTATCTCACCGAGGAGTTGGGATACGAGGTTTATACGGCTATTGCCAATACGGGCGGCTTCTCCGATGAGGAGTTGGCTTCGATTGAGGAGCGTGCATATCGCCTTGGAGCGAAGCAGCACGCCTCGCTCGACATCACCGAGGAGTACTACACACGCAGTATCAAATATATGGTCTTCGGCAATGTTTTGCGCAACGGCACCTACCCTATTTCGGTCTCTTCGGAGCGAATTTTTCAGGCGATGGCGATTATTCAGTACGCCAAGGAGGTGGGAGCCGATGCTGTGGCTCACGGCTCGACAGGTGCAGGAAACGACCAAGTGCGTTTCGACCTCACCTTCCAGATTATGGCTCCCGAGATTGAGATTATCACCCCTACACGCGATATGACCTTGACTCGCGAGTACGAGATTAACTACCTCAAAGAGCGCGGTTATGTTGCCGACTTTACGAAGTTGGAGTACTCCATCAACAAGGGTTTGTGGGGCACAAGCATCGGTGGTAAGGAGACCTTGCACTCGGAGCAGACATTGCCCGAGCACGCCTACCCTTCGCAGGTAACAGCAGAGGGCGAAGAGTCGCTGAAACTCGGCTTTGTAAAGGGCGAGATTGCATCGGTAAATGGTGTGGAGTACGCGAGCAAGGTAGATGCAATTCGTGCCGTAGAGGCTATCGCATCGAAGTATGGTATCGGTCGCGATATGCACATCGGCGATACCATTATCGGCATCAAAGGTCGTGTAGGTTTCGAGGCTGCGGCACCTATCGTTATCATAGCAGCACACAAGATGCTCGAAAAGCACACGCTCACAAAGTGGCAGCTCTATTGGAAAGACCAAGTGGCTACTTGGTACGGAATGTTCCTCCACGAGGCGCAGTACTTGGACCCTGTGATGCGCGACATCGAGGCTATGCTCGACCACTCGCAGGAGAGTGTAAATGGCGTGGTAGAGGTTACCTTGCGCCCACTTTCGTACACGCTTGTAGGCGTTGAGTCCGACTTCGACTTGATGAAGACCGACTTTGGCGAGTATGGCGAGGTGAATAAGGCGTGGAGTGCCGATGATGTGAAGGGATTTACCAAGATTATGGCAAACCCACTCAAAATCTATTACAATAACCAGAAAAAGAACGGAAAATAGCGTGGTAAAGGTTGGTATTATAGGTGGAGCAGGCTACACCGCAGGCGAGTTAATCCGTTTGTTGATTAACCACCCGCAGGTGGAGATTGCGTTTATCCACTCATCGAGCAACAGCGGCAACCTCGTAAGCGATGTGCACGGAGGGTTGTATGGCGAGTGCGACCTCCGCTTCTCGGCGGAGTACGACTTGGGGGCGATAGATGTGTTGTTCCTCTGCTCGGCTCACGGGGCGAGTGCGAAGTTTATGGAGGAGAACGAGGTGCCTGCCGAGTTGAAGATTGTCGATTTGGCGCAGGACTTCCGCGATGAACACGATGGCTTTGTCTATGGCTTGGCGGAGTGGCAGCGCGAGAAGATTTCTGCCGCTACACGCATCGCCAACCCGGGTTGCTTTGCTACCGCCATTCAGTTGGCATTGTTGCCACTTGCAAAGGCGCAGTTGCTCTGTGACGAGGTGCATATCACCGCCATAACGGGCTCTACGGGCGCAGGCGTGAAGCCATCGGCAACAACCCACTTCTCGTGGCGCACGGACAATATCTCGACCTACAAGGCATTCGAGCATCAACACCTCTTGGAGATTGGTCGCAACCTTCGCTCGTTGCAGCCATCGTTTGACAAGGCGTTGAACTTTGTCCCTATGCGTGGCGACTTTGCACGCGGAATTTTGGCTTCGGTATATACCGAGTGTTCGCTCTCGGCAGAGGAGGCTGTGGCGTTGTACAAGGAGTACTATGCCGACTCGCGCTTCTGCTTTGTGTCGGAGAAGAATATCGACTTGAAGCAGGTGGTAAATACCAACAAGGCACTCGTATATGTGGCAAAATATGGCTCGAAGCTGCATATCGTTTCGGCTATCGACAACCTCCTCAAAGGTGCTTCGGGACAGGCGGTCGAGAATATGAACCTGATTTGCGGATTTGACGAATCAGAAGGATTGCACTTGAAGCCTTCGGCGTTCTAAACGAAAAACTTTTATGAAACTATTTGATGTATATTCACTCTACGACATCGAGCCTGTCTGCGGTAAGGGCAACTATGTCTATACAGCCGATGGCACGGAGTATCTCGATTTGTATGGCGGTCACGCGGTAATATCGGTAGGACACGCCCACCCTCACTATGTGGAGGCGGTATCGCAGCAGGTTGCACAACTCGGCTTCTACTCCAACTCGGTGGAGAACTCATTGCAGGTGCAGTTTGCCGAGAAGTTGGGCAAAGCGAGTGGTTACGATGATTACTCGCTCTTCCTCTGCAACTCGGGCGCGGAGGCTAACGAGAATGCCATAAAGTTGGCATCGTTCCACTCGGGTAAGTCGAAGGTTTTGGCATTCGGCAAGGCGTTTCACGGTCGCACCTCGGGTGCTGTGGCGGCTACCGACAACCCAAAGATTGTATCGCCATTCAACCGCACCGAGAATGTGGAGTTTGTGCCATTGAACGACATCGAAGCGGTGAGGACGAAACTCGCTACGGGCGAATTTTGTGCCGTACTTATCGAGGGTATTCAGGGTGTGGCAGGTATCCACTGCCCTACCGTTGAATTTTTGCAGCAACTGCGCGAGGCTACAACCGAATATGGTGTATCGCTTATTCTCGATGAGATTCAGTCGGGATATGGTCGCACGGGCGACTTCTTCGCACATCAGCACGCAGGCATACGCCCCGACATTATAACTTCGGCAAAGGGCATAGCAAACGGCTTCCCGATGGGCGCAGTGTTGATTGCGCCCCACTTCGAGGCTACGAAGGGTATGCTCGGCACAACATTTGGCGGCAACCATCTCGCTTGTGCAGCAGCGATTGCAGTACTCGACATCTTCGAGAGCGAAAATCTTGTGGCAAATGCTCGCGAGGTGGGCGAATATCTCCTCTCCGAACTGCGCAAAATTCCGCAGTTGAAGGAGGTGCGCGGTCGTGGTTTGATGATTGGAGTGGAGATTGAAGGCTCAGGCTCGGAGATGCGTATGCGACTCTTGAAGGAGCATCATATATTTACGGGTGGTGCAGGGGCTTCGACCGTACGACTGCTCCCAGCCCTAACCATTACACGCAAAGAGGCGGATAAGTTCCTCTCGGCACTGAAAGCATTGTTAAATTAACTACTCTCACGATATGAAAAAATTTACCTGCGTAGAGGATATAGGTTACTTGAAGGAGGCGTTGCGTGAGGCTCTCGAAGTGAAGCGCGACCGCTTCGCCTACAAGCACTTGGGCGAGAATAAGACGCTGTTGATGATATTCTTCAACTCCTCGCTCCGCACGCGCCTTTCGACACAGAAGGCGGCGATGAACCTCGGTATGAATGTGATGGTACTCGATGTAAATCAGGGTGCTTGGAAGTTGGAGACCGAGCGCGGTGTAGTGATGGACGGCGACAAGGCGGAGCATCTGTTGGAGGCTATACCCGTTATGGGCTCCTACTGCGATATTATCGGTGTGCGCTCGTTTGCAGGGTTGAAAGACCGTAACGAGGATTACGAGGAGCGCGTTATCGAGCAGTTTATAAAGTATTCGGGGCGACCTGTATTCAGTATGGAGGCTGCAACACGCCACCCATTGCAGAGTTTTGCCGATATGATTACCATCGAGGAGCATAAGCGCACTGCACGACCAAAGGTGGTCTTGACTTGGGCACCACACCCGAAGGCATTGCCACAGGCGGTGGCTAACTCCTTTGCCGAGTGGGTACTCAAAAGCGACTACGAGTTGGTAATAACCCACCCGAAGGGTTACGAATTAGACGAGGAGTTCACTCGCGGAGCAGTTATAGAGTACGACCAGCGCAAGGCGTTCGAGGGTGCAGATTTTATCTATGCGAAGAATTGGTCTGCATATTCGGGCGAGAACTACGGCAAGGTGCTATCGGTGGATAAGGATTGGACAGTCGATGCCGAGAAGATGTCACTGACGAACAACGCCTACTTTATGCACTGTCTGCCCGTACGCCGCAATATGATTGTCACAGACGAGGTTATCGAGGCTCCGACAAGCCTTGTAATTCCCGAGGCTGCCAACCGCGAAATCTCGGCACAAGTTGTATTGATGAGAATGCTCGAAAGCATTCTCTAATTGACAATTGACAATTTATAATTGACAATTAAGATGCTTAATAGCAAAAAGATTACGGTTGTAAAGATTGGTGGTAATGTCATCGACAATGAGGCTGCATTGGAGCAGTTTGTTGCCGATTTTGCATCGTTACCCTCGCCAAAGATTTTGATTCACGGCGGAGGTAAGCTCGCCACACGCCTTGCCGAGAAGTTGGAGATTCCTACAACAATGGTCGAGGGCAGGCGCGTAACCGATGCCGCTACGCTCGATGTGGTAACAATGGTCTATGCAGGCTTACTCAATAAGCGTATTGTTGCCAAGTTGCAAGCCGCAGGGTGCAATGCACTCGGCTTTTCGGGTGCTGACGGCAATATGATACCTGCCGTAAAGCGCAACCCGAAGCCACTCGACTATGGTTTTGTGGGCGATATTGAGGCGGAAAAGATAAATAAGGAGTTGCTACACACGCTCCTCGAAAGTGGCATTACGCCCGTATTTTGTGCCATTACGCACGATACGAAAGGCTCGCTTCTGAACTCCAATGCCGACAGCGTGGCTTCGGCAGTGGCGGTGGCAGCAGCGACAATCGCTCCGACAGATTTGCTCTTCTGCTTCGAGAAGCAGGGGGTATTGCGCGATGTAGAGGATGAAAATTCGGTTATCTCGTTGATTACCAAGGCAGACTACCCCACTTTGCGCAACGAGGGCATAATCTCGAAGGGTATGATACCGAAGATTGATAACGCCTTTCGCGCTATCGAGCAGGGTGTAACGAGTGTTACGATTAAGCACTCGGCACAACTTGCTAACCCACAATCGGGAACAAAAATAATGTTTTCAAATTGACAATTGACGAATTGACGAATTGACAATTAAAGGTATTTTTATTTAGGCCTGCGGCGCAAGACAAACTAATTTTGAATTTTGCATTTTGAATTTTGCATTTTGAATTATGACTGCACGCGAAGCAATAGAGTTACTTGTACGGCTAATAGCCACGCCATCGCTCTCGGGCGAGGAGAGTGGTAGTGCCGATATTCTCGCAGCGGAACTCACTGCGCGAGGTGTTGTTGTGCGCCGTCATTACAACAATATCTACGCCCTATCGCAGGGTTTTGATGCATCGAAACCTACATTGATGCTCAACTCGCATCAGGATACAGTAAAGCCATCACCAGCCTATACGCGCAACCCATTCGAGCCCACAATCGAAGATGGGCACATCTACGGCTTGGGCAGCAACGATGCAGGGGCTTCGCTCGTGTCGCTTGTGGCAACCTTCTGCAACAACTACGACACCTCTGCACTACCCTACAACCTTCTGCTTGCACTCACTGCCGAGGAGGAGAATATGGGCGAGAGAGGTATGCGCTCATTTTTGCCGCACTTGCAGGAGGAGGGGATAAAGGTCGATATGGTCTTGGTGGGCGAGCCTACCTCGATGCAGGCAGCAACTGCCGAGCGAGGACTTGTAGTTTTGGACTGCACCGCCCATGGCAAGAGTGGTCATGCAGCACGCAACGAGGGCGAGAATGCCATCTACAAGGCGATGTGCGACATCGAGCGACTACGCAACTTCCGCTTCGAACGCCTATCCGAGCAGTTGGGAGATATCAAGATTTCGGTCACGCAGATTTCGGCAGGAACACAGCACAATATCGTACCCGATGAGTGCCGTTTTGTGGCAGATGTTCGCACCACCGATGCCTACTCGAATGAGGAGGTGGTGGAGTTGTTGCAGTCGGCTTTGGAGTGCGATGCCGTACCTCGCTCCACGCGAGTACGCGCCTCGGCAATATCGCTCGCGCATCCGCTTGTAAAGGCTGCCGAAGCGATAGGTCGCACTACCTTCGTATCGCCTACAACCTCCGACCGCGCCATAATGCAGGGCTTGGCGGCATTGAAGATGGGCGTGGGCGAATCTTCACGCTCGCATACGGCAGACGAATATGTACTCATAAGCGAGATTGAAGAGGGCATTTCGCTCTACGACAAACTATTAGACGAATTAAAGAAGATACTATAATATGAAACTTTGGAACAAGGGTTTTGAGCCTGACAAGGCTATCGAGAAATACACCGTAGGTAACGACCAGCTGCTCGACCTTCGACTTGCGCAGTACGACATCGAGGGCTCGATGGCGCATATCAAGATGCTCGAAACAATCGGTCTGCTCGAAAAGAGCGAGTTGGAGCAACTGCTTGTGGCACTCTCCGAGTTGTTGGAGGAGGCTAAAAAGGGCAACTTCGTTATCGAGGAGGGCGTGGAAGATGTCCACTCGCAGGTGGAGTTGATGCTGACACGCAAGTTGGGCGATGTGGGCAAGAAGATCCACTCGGGGCGTTCGCGCAACGACCAAGTACTCGTTGATTTGAAGTTGTTTATGCGCGATGAGTTGCGCGATATCGCACGCCATACCAAACAACTCTTCGACCGCCTGATTGCGCTCAGCGAGGAGCATAAAGATACCCTTATGCCGGGTTATACCCACCTGCAAATCGCTATGCCATCATCGTTTGGCTTGTGGTTTGGAGCCTATGCCGAATCGCTTGTTGATGATATGCGATTGGTCGCAGCAGCCTACGATACCGCCAACCAAAATCCTCTCGGCTCGGCTGCGGGATATGGCTCATCGTTCCCCCTCAACCGCGAGATGACCACCGAGTTGCTCGGTTTCGATACGCTCCACTACAACGCCGTAGCGGCGCAGATGAGTCGTGGTAAGACCGAGCGAGCAACAGCCTTTGCCATCGCGGGCTTGGCATCGACAATAGGTCGCTTTGCGATGGATATATGCTTGTTTATGTGCCAGAACTTCGGTTTTGTGTCGTTCCCCGATAACCTTACTACGGGGTCGAGCATTATGCCTCACAAGAAGAACCCCGATGTCTTCGAGATTACGCGCGGCAAGTGCAACCGCCTGCAAGCCGTACCAAACGAGATTGCACTGCTGACTGCAAACCTCCCACTCGGCTACCACCGCGATATGCAGCTCTTGAAAGATATTATCTTCCCTGCCACACGCGAGATTTGCGAGGTGATGGAGATGTGCGACTTTATGCTGCAACATATCCGCATCAACAAGGGTATTTTGGAGGATAAGAGATACGATTACCTCTTTACCGTAGAGGATGTAAACCGCTTGGTATTGGAGGGCAAGCCGTTCCGCGAGGCTTATCGCGAGGTGGGTATTGCCGTACAAAAGGGGCGTTATACCCCAACACGCGAGGTGCATCACACCCACGCAGGCAGTATCGGCAACCTCTGCAACGATAAAATTTGCGAAAAGATGGAGAGGGTATTATCAAACATTAAATAAGAAAAATGCGGTATTAAGCCGCATTTTTTTTGTTTATACCGTAGGTATATATTATCTTTGCAGTCGGAAATACGAGATTACAAAATTAGGTTAATTATGGATATACACGCAGAATTCAAAAGTGGTCTGTGGCAGAGCAAGATAGATGTTTCTGACTTCGTGCAGACCAACATTACGCCATATTATGGCGATGCTTCGTTCTTGGTGGGACCATCGGAGCGTACACAGAAAGTTTGGAATAAGTGCCTCGAAGCACTCGAAGAGGAGCGTGCACGCGGAGGTGTTCGTTCACTCGATAATAAGACCGTTTCTACAATTACATCGCATAAAGCAGGATATATCGACCGCGAAAATGAACTTATCGTAGGTTTGCAGACAGACGAGTTGCTCAAACGAGCAATCAAGCCTTTCGGTGGTATCAATGTCGTATCGCGTGCTTGCAAAGAGCAGGGCGTTGATGTTGATGAGAAGGTAAAGGAGATTTTTACCCACTACCGCAAGACTCACAATGACGGTGTATTCGATGTCTATCCCGAGGAGATTCGTACATTCCGTTCGTTGGGCTTCCTCACAGGTCTGCCTGACAACTATGCGCGTGGTCGTATCATCGGCGACTACCGCCGTTTGGCTCTCTACGGCATCAACCGCCTTATCGAGGCAAAGCAGGAGGATTTGAAGTCGCTCCTTTCGCCTATGACCGATGCAACAATCCGTCTTCGTGAGGAGGTTGCCGACCAGATTAAGGCTTTGAAGGATATGCTCGTTATGGGTGAGTACTACGGCTTGGATTTGAGCCGCCCTGCAACCTCGGCACACGAGGCTGTGCAGTGGGTTTATATGGCTTACCTCGCATCTGTTAAGGAGCAGGACGGTGCAGCAATGTCGCTCGGAAATGTTTCGTCATTCCTCGATATCTACATTCAGTACGACCTCGACAAGGGCAATATCACCGAGGAGTTCGCGCAGGAGTTGATTGACCAATTCGTAATCAAGTTGCGTATGGTGCGTCACCTCCGTATGCAGTCGTACAACGATATCTTCGCAGGTGACCCAACTTGGATTACCGAGGCTATCGGTGGTCGCTTCAACGATGGTCGCACAAAGGTTACAAAGACCTCGTTCCGTTTCTTGCAGACACTCTACAACCTCGGTCCATCGCCAGAGCCAAATATGACTGTGCTTTGGAGTCCGGAGTTGCCTGAGGGCTTCAAGGAGTTTTGCGCAAAGGTTTCGATTGACACCTCGTCAATTCAGTACGAGAATGACGACTTGATGCGTGAGGTGCGTTTCAGCGATGACTACGGTATCGCTTGTTGTGTATCGTATCAGGCTATTGGTAAGCAGATTCAGTTCTTTGGCGCACGCTGCAACCTTGCAAAGGCGTTGTTGCTCGCTATCAACGGAGGTCGCTGCGAGAATACAGGTACACAGATTGTAAAGGGTATTCCAACTTTGATGGGCGACTTGCTCAACTACGAGGAGGTACTCTCGAACTATAAGAAGGTGTTGTCGGAGGTGGCTCGCGTCTATAACGATGCTATGAACATTATCCACTATATGCACGACAAATACTACTACGAGAAGGCGCAGATGGCACTTATCGACACCAACCCTCGCATCAACCTCGCTTATGGTGTTGCAGGTTTGTCGATTGTGTTGGATTCGCTCTCGGCTATCAAGTATGGTAAGGTAACCGTTAAGCGTAACGAGATGGGCTTGACCGAGTCGTTCGAGATTGAGAATGATTTCCCAATGTTCGGTAACAATGACGACCGTGTGGACCACCTCGGAGTTGATTTGGTATACTTCTTCAATGAGGAGTTGAAGAAGCACGCCATCTACAAGGGTGCGAAGCCAACATTGTCGCTCCTTACCATCACCTCGAATGTGATGTATGGTAAGAAGACCGGTGCAACGCCTGATGGTCGTGCCAAGGGCATAGCATTTGCTCCGGGTGCAAACCCAATGCACGGACGCGATAAGTGTGGTGCTGTGGCTTCGTTGTCGTCAGTTGCAAAGTTGCGCTACCGCGACTCGCAGGACGGTATCTCGAACACATTCTCGATTGTTCCGAAGTCGCTCGGTGTTGATGATGCAACTCGCGTTGAAAACCTCGTAACAATGATGGACGGTTACTTCACAAAGGGTGCGCACCACCTCAATGTGAATGTCTTGAACCGTGAGATGTTGATGGACGCTATGGAGCACCCAGAGAAATATCCACAGCTCACAATCCGTGTTTCGGGTTACGCTGTAAACTTCACGAAGTTGAGCCGTGAGCATCAGTTGGAGGTTATTTCGAGAAGTTTCCACGAAAGAATGTAGTCTTTATAAAATAGGGATAATAGGGGTACTGGGGGTACTAAGGGCACTGGGGAAAATCTCCCTAGAACCCCTAGTACCCCCAGAGTCCCTAGAACTCCCAGGAAAAGTAAAAAGGAAAACTATGAAACTAAATGTCCATTCATACGAGTCGCTTGGAACTTTCGATGGTCCGGGCTTGCGCCTTGTGGTATTCTTGCAGGGTTGCAACTTCCGTTGCCTATATTGTGCCAACCCCGACACCATAGACCTCAAAGGCGAGTCGAAAGCGACCGACTTGGAGCATATTGTTGAGCAGGCGGTGAGCCAAAAACCATTCTTCGGCAAGCGTGGTGGCGTAACTTTCAGCGGTGGAGAGCCTACCGTGCAGGCGAAGGCGTTGATTCCGCTTTGCAAGCGATTGAAGGAGGAGGGAATACATATATGTATAGACACCAACGGCTCTATTTGGAACGAGTGGGTTGAGGAGTTGTTCTCGATTGTCGATTTGGTACTGCTCGATGTGAAGGAGCATAACCCTGCGCAGCACCTTCTTCTGACCGAGCGCAGCAACGAGCAAACTCTGCGTACAGCGGAGTGGTTGGAGCGCAATGGCAAGCCGTTTTGGTTGCGCTATGTGCTTGTTCCGGGTTATAGCGACAGAGAAGATGATATTCGCGCTTTGGGCGAACACCTTGGCAAGTTCGAGATGGTGCAGCGCGTAGAGATTTTGCCATACCACACCCTTGGCGTTCACAAATACGAGGCTATGGGGCAGGAGTATAAGTTGCAGGGCGTGAAGGAGAATAGCCCTGAACAACTCGATAAAGCCCGCAAACTCTTCGAACAGTACTTTAAGACGGTGTTTGTGAATTAGAGTTGAGAGTGGAGAGTGGAGAGTTGAGAGAGAAATGCAAAATTAATAATTCTTAATTCTTAATTCTTAATTCTCAATTCTTTCAGCGCCCCCAGTAAGGGCGGAACGCCCGCCCCCAGTAACCCCCAGAATGGTTGCGCCGTGATAACCTTCGGAGTCCCAAGCCCCCTAAAATCGTAAATAATGAGATTATTTTTGTGACAAGCGAGGAGACGAGAGCGGAGCATAGTTAACCTATGTGAGCATCTCGGCTACCGAAGTGCGGTGCAAAAAGAACTCATTAGAACAATACCTGCACTTAAAATCGTAAATAATGAGATTATTGTTGTGCCAAGCGAGGAGACGAGAGCGGAGCATAGTTAACCTATGTGAGCATCTCGGCTACCGAAGTGCGGTGCAAAAAGAAC
>JAZQHQ010000072.1:0-3485 GCA_045540675.1 Alistipes sp.
TATACTCCAAATGCGAAGTTGTTCGTTATCAACAGCGTTGCAAAGTTGCAGGAATTCAAGAGTGCTATTGAGAGTGCAGAGGGCTTGGCATCTGATGCTATCATCACCGAGGATATCGATATGTCCGAGGTTGCGGATTGGTCTCCAATCAATGGTGAGAACTATGTAAACACCCTCATCGGTAATGGTTATGCTATCAAGGGCTTGAAAGCTCCATTGTTCGGTACCACTTCGGCTTCGTTCAAGGGCGTGCACCTCGAAGATGTTGCTATCACGACCAACGACACTCCTATTATGGGTGCTTTGGCTTGTACAATCACTGCAACCGATGCTGCAACTCCAAAGGTTGAGAACTGCGAGGTTAGTGGTACTCTGACAATCAACAACACAAACCTTGTTCCAAGCACAGAGGAAGCTTGGCGCATTATAGCATACGGTGGTATCGCAGGCTCTTTGAGTGGAGTAGAGGTTAGCAATGTTATCAACAATGTAAATATCACATATACTCAGGTATGCCACACAGACAAGCTGGCTACTTCGTATCTCTCTATTGGTGGTATTGCGGGTGATACTACCGGTGGTACACACACAGGTGTCACCAACAACGGAACTTTGACAATCAATGGCACTGCAAATGTAATCGCAGTGGGTGGTTGCTACGGATATGGAGCTGATAATGTTACGGGTGCTACAAACAATGCAGATATCACTCTTGCAAAGGTTGAAGGCTCAACTGTTGCAACCATGTTTGTCGGCGGTGTTTACGGTTCAGCAGAAGCGTTGGCGAAAGTTAACTACACAGTAAAAACCCTAACTAATAATGGTACTATTAAGATTTACAAGGACGCAACAGGAGCCTCTTATGTAGGTGGCGTTCTCGGACGCAATGGTCATACTACCGACTACTCTGTTGATATTGATGGAGCAACCAACCTCGGAAACATTGATATCAATTGCAACTACAATGAGAGTTACTTTGGCGGTATCACTGGTCGTTCGTATGGCGGTGCTACCGTAAAGAATGTGGTAAATGGAGATAGCAAGAATCATGATGCAAAAACATTCACTATTAGTGGAACTTGTACCGGAGAGCCTCAAATCGGAGGTTGTATCGGTGATAACAAGTCTAGCATAATCTCCATGTACAATTACAGCAAAATTACCCTTAATGGCTCGGCTAATCTCATCTATGTGGGAGGTTGCATCAATTATAGTTCGGGAACACTCGATGGTGTTTACAACTATGGTTCGATAGAGATTAATGCAAATTCTACATCCGGAACTCTTAACTGTGCAGGAGTTGTTCGAAAAAGCACAAAAGCAATATCCAATGTTGAGAACCATGGTGATATAACCATGAATGGAAGTTATTACACCTCTGCAAATTTTGGAGGTATCACCTATGACTGCGATTCGACAATTACAAATGCAACAAATGATTGTACAATGACCTTCGCGGGTTCATCTAATGGCTCTTTATATGCAGCCGGTATATGTGTTTCTCACAATGCTGCTACAAGAGAAAATTGTACAAATAAAGGTGAGATTAAAGTCACGGGAACTATTGGAAATGAAAGTAATACAGGTTCCGACTGCTTTATCGGCGGATTATGCTATCGCTCTTCGGGAGGTACCGAGACTTGGAAGAATTGCCACAATGAGGGAGATATAACTCTTACCTCCACTGCAAGCGTTGCAGGCTCTGCACGATTGGCAGGTTTCATCCCTAATGCCGAATACGCAAATACCGTAATGACTTTCGATGGCGATTGCTCGAACAGTGGCAATATAACTATTGATGGAGCGACTATTTGCGCACACGAAGCCACTGCTGTTGCCTCGGTGGGTGGTTTGATTGCTTCCAACACGGCGGGTGCATCGCTGACAATCAATGATTCGCTTGCCAACTCCGGTGTAATTACTATCAAAAATACAGCATTTGGCGGTACTACTTGGATTGCAGGTTGCTTTGGTAGAACAATTCACGCCCTTACAAATGTTAGCAATACGGCTGCTATCAGCATCAGCGATGTAGAGTTCAAAGGGACTACTTACATTTCGGGCTGTATTGGTCAGGTTAGTGCCAAGGTTAATCTTGAAAACATCTCAAATACCGGTGCTATTACATTGGACGAAGATTGCAAGTATAAAGAATTGTATATTGCCGGATGTTTGGCAGAAGATGGTAAAGAGGGAGGCATCTTTACCAATGTAACAAACAATGCGCCTATTACCGTTAAGGGTGGTGCTTCGTCTTTTGTTCGTCTCGGAGGTGTTCTTGGCTGGGTAAATGCAGCAACCGGACACTCGAAACTCTACAACTACGAGAATGGCGATTTGCATCTCGAATTGACCAATTGCACGCCGACAAGTTGGATTCGCGTAGGTGGTGTGGCTGTAAAACTTCAAGACACACACAATACCACCGAGAATTACGGCAATATCACCGTAAAGGGAGTTACCGGTACCAGTGGTTTGGCTGTGGCTGGTATTGTTGCTTATCCAAATAACTATACCAGAACATCGTGCGTGAACAACTCGATAATTACTATTGATGCGAAAGTAAATAATTTGGCAGTTGGAGGTATTGCTTGCGATAGCGACGATGCTTCAAATTATGTCTCTTGCTCAAATAGCGGTAGTATTAATGTCACCGAGGATTGTGAAGTACAAGGATATGCTTATATTGGAGGTCTTACATCACATGTTAATAGTGCAAAGTATGTATCTTCATCAACCAATAGTGCAAATATCACATTTAGCGGTAAATGTGGTCTGAATGGTGCAGAAACCAGCATATTGGCAATAGGAGGATACGCAGGTAATGCTGCGAAGTTCTCATATATGAACGGCTTTACCAATTCGGGCAATATAACATACAATGGTAGCTGTGGTGCCGGTGTCTATATAGGAGGTCTCTTTGGAAACTGCGCAGCAACATCATTGACAGATGGTACACAATTCCGTGGAGATATCATCAACACAGGTAACATTTTGTGCAGTGGAACCTATGTAGGAGAGGCTTATGCAGGAGGTATTGCTGGCAATTCTGCCATCTCTATCTCAAATGCACAGTGCTTCTGTAGTATTCAGGCTAAGGGGAATGTGGGCTGGATTACAGGTAGCGCTCGTAGCGATAGTGTCAAAGCAACTAACTGTAAGATCGGTGGTATGGTTTATATGTATGATAATGAAACAGAGGACTATACTCTTTCTGAAATGAATAGCAATACCTTCTACCACCACATCTACGGTTCAGGAGCAGATACCGACTGGACAGGCACCGACAATCACGATGGATGTACACACTTGTCGACAAAAGATCAGATTGAGACAACACCGGCAGAATAATTAACCTTTAACAGCAATACAACTATGAAAAAGTATTTAAGACCAGAATTTGAGATTTTCGAGGTAGCTGTTGAGGGCGGCTACGGAGATAGTGCACTCCTTCCGGGTTTCGGAAGCGAAGGTGATGACTTTGT
>JAZQHQ010000073.1:0-4468 GCA_045540675.1 Alistipes sp.
ACGCATATAGATTGCTTTGCTTCGAAGCCATCTTCAAACTCAATACAAGGAGTACCTTGCAACTCTTTCCAGGTTCTCACACCCGTTATGCCAAACATATTCTGAACAACACCTTCGGGCAACTGGGTGAACTCATAAGCCGTATTTACTCCCTTTGCCTTCAACTTGGGAACGGAGCGGCGACCAATGCCCCAAACATCCTCTATCGGATATTTACGCAGCACCTTCTCTATGTCCTGTGGGCGGTGCATATAACAACCTCCACGCAATTTCGGATACTGTTTGCATAGTTTAGATGCTATCTTTGCAAGCGTCTTGGTCGGAGCAATACCCACCGAAACAGGTATTGATGTCATCTTCCAGCACTGCGCGGAGATTCTCTTGGCGTACTCATCAAAGTCTATATTCGTAATGCCTCTGAGGTCCAGAAATGCCTCGTCAATCGAATAGACCTCGATGCTCGGTGCAAACTCCTCCAATACCCAGCGAACCCTCTGCGACATATCGCCATAAAGAGCCATATTCCCGGAGAAGACTGCGACATTGTGCCTCTTGACAATATCCTTAATCTTGAAGAGCGGGTCGCCCATCTTAATGCCCAATGCCTTTGCTTCGTTACTTCTGGCAATAGCGCAGCCATCATTGTTAGATAGAACAATGACAGGCTTGCCTTGTAAGTCGGGACGAAACACTCGCTCACAAGAGGCAAAGAAGTTATTGCAGTCGGCAAGGGCGAACATCGCTACATCTTTTTAATTACATAGGTTACAACGCCCCAAATCAAGAACTCATTATCTGGGGTAACCTCTATTGGCTTATATGCAGTATTAAGCTCGTTGGCTGGCATAAGGCGAACCATATTGTCGCCCATTTCAACACGCTTAACCGTATACTCTCCATCAATGTAGCACACAGCCTTACTGTTGTTGTAAGGATCCACAGCACGGTCCACGATGATGATATCACCCTCATCCAACGCAGCATCTACCATTGACACGCCACTTACGCGAAAGAAGAAGGTTGATGCTTTGTGTTTAACAAGCAACTTTATAAGGTCCAACTTCTCGCGTATATCCTCAGCTGGCGAAGGAAATCCCGCCTTAACATCTCCAAGCAGATGACTCTCGAACGACTCCTCTGCATCTATCTTATGTGGTACAAATTCATTCATAGCGGGTGTAAAGATACTCAAAATATCACTTATTGCTTATTTAACGATGATTGAAATAGTTTGCTGTGCCCCTAAATCATCTACAATAGTGATGGTGTGATATCCCAATGAGGGTTTGATCTGCATTTTATGGACATCCGAAGTTGTTCCTATAAAAGAACCGTCAAGATGCCAAAAGAGTTCAGTAGATGAGTTGTGTACTGCTTGACAAACAATCGAGCTTCTCGTTCCATCCATCTGCTTAGGAATAGAGACAATACTGCCGTCTGCCGGATAGACAAAATGGAATGATTGTTCTACATCATTGATTGTGTTACTCTTTTTAGGTAGAGGCTCATACTCTTGGTGCTGCTGACGATAGTAGTGCTCCATAAGTGGCGGAAGCACAAAGGAGCATTGCGGGCGTGTGGGCTCACTTCTGTCGCTTACGAGTCGCAAACCATCTAACGAAACAGACACCTCTTTGCAGTAGGGACAACGAGGACTATCAACGCTCTTTACGGGGAGCAAAACCTCTTTTGTTTCCGTACAATATCTTCCTGCAAGATGTCCTGAGTGAGTACAAACGCGCAGCATCACACCATCGGATGCATCAGGCTCGGTAAACCAATCGGAGTATGGCAACAGGTTAAATATATCAAAAAGTATAGGCCCTGCTGTTCTTGCGCCTGTCAGTTCGGGTACTCCGCTACCATCAGCATTACCAACCCATACACCTACAACATATTTAGGGGTAACGCCCACAGCCCACGCATCACGCGAGCCATAACTTGTACCGGTCTTCCAGGCAACATTCTGCACCGATGAGGCCCTACGCCAATCCATCTGGTCAGGACGATTTACCTCGCGCATAGCATTAAAGGTGTAATGGATGGCAACCTTATCATTCAGTGGGAAACCCACGCAAGCCAATGAATCTGTATAACACCTTGCCATGCTTGAATAGCACGACACGACATCCACCAATCGCACCTCTGCACCTCCTAACACCAAAGAGAGTCCGTATTCATCGGCAGGACGAGTTAGCGAGGAGAATCCCATCTGCTGTAATGACTCGGCAAATCGCGCAACGCCATACTCTTTTAGCAGATGCACATTCGGGATATTCAGCGATAGCGCAAGTGCTTCGTCAGCAGCAATAGCACCCGCATATGTGCCATCAAAATTCTTCGGCACAAAACCACCAAAGTCGGTAGGTACATCAGGGAGCAAACTATTCGGCAGAATCACACCCTCTTGCAGCGCTGCAGCATACAACAACGGCTTCAGAATACTACCTGACGAGCGAGGTGAACGAGCGATATCTACCCACTTACCTTCTCTCTCAAACGACATATCGCTATTACCGCAATAGGCAATAACATCTCCGCTCTCAACCTCCGATATTACCACAGCAATATCTCGGATGTTCTGTCCTCGAAGCTCCTTGCTCCACCTTGTAGCAAGCTCCTCGACTCGTTGTTGTAATGATAGGTCAATGGCAGTTGTAGTCTGCTTTCCGTGCGCTGTTTTGTGATAATATTCTACAAGATGAGGGGTATATTGCGGCATTGGGTACGGCTCGCCAATCAATGGCTCTTCAAGGGAAAGTTCATAGTCATCGCTTGATAGTTCACCATTCTCATAGAGGCGAGTAAGGAGACGGTTGCGTTTTGCCAACAGTGCATCTCTGTTTTTGTCCAAATGAATCAACGATGGAGCATTTTGCAACACTGCCAATGTTGCCGCCTCCGCCCACGAAAGCTCGGCACCATCATTTCCGAGATAACGCCACAAGGCTGCATCAATACCCACGACATTACCTCCGAAAGGTGCGTGTGATGCGTAGATGCGCAAAATCTCTTCTTTGCTGTACCGGGCCTCCAAACGGGTAGCCATAAACATCTCAACAATTTTCTGCCACACGGTGCGGGGTTTCTGCCTTGACAGGCGAATGACCTGCATAGAGAGCGTACTACCGCCACTTACCACACGACCGTTGCGTATGTTCTGTAAGATGGCTCGCCCGATTGCCGTCGCACTCACGCCACAGTGCGAATAGAAACGGTGGTCCTCAAACTCAATGAGTGCCTTTACGAACTTCTCAGGAAGCGTGTCGCAAGGTGGGAATCGCCATTGCCCATCATCTGCCACGCGTGCGCCAAGCAACTCTCCGTTCTTATCGGTTACAACCGTAGAGTATGACACCCCCTCGAAGAGATTGCGAGGGAGACAAAAGAGCCATAGTAGCAGGATTGCTCCCGCTACTACGACTGCTCCATATTTTAGGTATTGTCTCTTCATCGCACAACGATGGTTAATCCATTTGTTGTATTTGCTCGGCAACTTGGGTTATACATATCCTCGCAAATGGTTGGAGGCAAGACAAACTGACCACCGTATGCAGCACGCAGACGAACTGCAAACTCTTTGGTCTGCCCCTGCTCGATAGCAAAGTACCAACTGATGCTGCTATCACGAATATCGGTATAGGTAGCACCTTGCGACTCCTCGCCACCAATCAATCGCTCATTCCAAATCTCCCATCCCGATGGAATAGCATAGGTGAGAGCCATTGATGGCGAACTGTCATTCGTCTTCTTTACTCTAATTTTGGCAAGGAACTCTTCTCCCTGCTGCAACTTATCGATAGTGATGGCATTGCCTTTCAAATCGGCGTACTGCACATCTATCTCTACGCCATTGGCTATTGGCTTCACATCCTCATTGGCTGAAGGTGTACGCGAAAGCATCAGCGAGAGCGAAACCTCCTCGTTACCCTGATTTTCAACCTCTATGAATCCTTGTGCGGTAGAGAGGGCGAATTGCTGTACACCTTTTAGGTTGCGAATTACTCGACCTGCGCCATTGCCATCGCTAATTGCAATTTGTGGCACGCTATTTCCCACAACATCGCCCATACGGCTCATTGCAATGCTTACAAAGGCGACCTCCTGGGTAGAAGATAGTGTAGCGGAGAACTCATCAGCCACATCTTTTGCCAACTTGAATGCAGTAGTTTTATCGCCCGCTATAAGCCAAGCCTCCAATGCCATTGCCTTATCTCGCAAAGGAGACCAGAAGGTAGCATACGAGCCATTTACAGCCTTTGTTGAGTTGCTTTTTTCGAGAAGTTTCTCAGCAACATCCTCTCTGCCTGCAAGCGCATATGCAGCCGCAAGACGCAAAAGTGCCTGCTGAGATATGCTCTTTGACTCACGCAGTTTATTCATTGCAGCCGTTGGTTGTTCACCGGCCAAAACAAGTGTATAGAGCCTGTATGCTTGCATAAGGTCTGCTGCATTGGTTGTTGAGTGA
>JAZQHQ010000074.1:0-6624 GCA_045540675.1 Alistipes sp.
GTTTTGCGAACTCCTAACCTTATCAAGGCGCAACCATTCTGGGGGTTATAGGGGCGGGCCTTCCGTCCTTACTGGGGGCGCTCACTGCGTTCGCTTACTGGGGAGCGCTGAAAGAATTGAGAATTGAGAATTAAGAATTGAGAATTATTAATTTTGCATTTCTCTCTCAACTCTCAACTCTCAACTCTCAACTAATAAAACAGGTGTTCGATTAGGATTTTGGCACCGATAAGGACCAAGACGATGCCACCGAGGAGTTCTGCGCCGTGCTTGTAGCGGTTGCCGAAGATATTGCCAAGATGCAAGCCAAAGGCGGAAAAGAGTGCCGTAGTAACGCCAATAGTTGCCACTGCGCTCCAAATATCGACTTTCAGAAATGCCAACGAGATACCGATGGCGAGTGCATCAATACTTGTGGCTACTGCCAGCACAAACATTGTGCGCAGGCGAAAGTCCGCACCCGTAGTATCCTCCTCGCCACCTCGCAGCGTGTCGTAAATCATCTTACCGCCGATAATTGCCAACAGCACAAAAGCAATCCAATGGTCGCAACACTCGACTATCGGGGCGAAGTGAATACCGAGGAAGTAGCCCACGAGTGGCATCAACGCCTGAAAACCGCCAAACCACAACGCCACCGAGCCGTAGTGTCGGGCGCACGGTCTGTGCAGTGCCAAGCCCTTGGCAATCGACACGGCAAAGGCGTCCATCGAGACGCCTATCGCCAAAAGTATGATATCCAAAAACGACATTATAGGCTCTCCTTTTCTACCCTCTTCTGATAACGCTTATATAGACGCATCACTTTTTTAACATAGGCGATAGTCTCCTCGCTACCATGGAACGCACCCGACTGCACCACTTCATGTTCGGCATATTCAGGTTCGGCAAGTAGAGGGAGATAGGTCGCCACAACACCCCACTTATCGGCATTGTCTTCGTAATAATGCGCTAAACGCCTTGCATCTGCAATACGCGAATAGCCTGCATTATAGCAAGCAAGAATAAAGTTCAATCGCTCGGTCTTATCGAACGAGGCAGGAAGACGCAACATATCGTTATTCTCGTGCAGTAGTCGCGCTGCCACCTCGGTACAAGCCCGTGCGTCCAGCAACGCCTCCGGGGCATAACCCATACTCTTTGCCACCGCAGGCATCACCTGCATCAATCCTACTGCTCCTGCCTTCGATACGGCATCGGGTGTAAATTTAGACTCGGCATTTGCTATTGCAGAGAGTAGCAACCAATCCACGCCATACATTTCGCCCATCTCCTGAAACATCGCATCATAAGGAGATATTATCCAATTCGGCTCGGATTGCGGTTGTGCAATCTGCTTCTGCTCGTAGCGCACAATATCGACCATAAATAGCGCAAACACCCCTGCCACCACCGCAAAAAGCAGTGGCAACACCACATTATTTACGACTCTACACCACATATTCGAGAGATTTTAATCGTAGAAAGTCCACGAAATTCCGAACTTGAACATTCCCGGGTTGAGTGGATAACGAGCCACCGAGAAGTACTCGTTATTGCCGAAGAGGTTATTGTTCCAATGCTGGTATTTCAGCAAAATACGCATACGCTTCCACTTTGCCGAGATGAAAGCATCAAGATATGGGTAGTTTCCGATTTCGGTTTCGTTCTGATTGTAGAAAACTGACAATGCAGGGTTGTAACCCTGTGCATAGTAGCGAGTATTGAATCGACCATCAATGCCGACCTGCAAACGCAACACATCTCGTTTAACCCAAAATTCGTAGTAGTACGAGAGGAATGTCGAAACCAACGGCAGAGGCACAACATGACGATTGGAGGTGAGCTGTACCAACACACGATGGTTGAGATGCACCCCTTTGAAGCTGAAATCCTTCTTTGCATAGATACTTGTAACGCTCACTGTACCATTGTGTTGCACAGGCTTGCAATCAGCACCATAGTATATCTTGTTACGCAGAATGCTCTGCCAGAAGCCCAACTCTATGCCGTGGTCTGGCACCTCGAAGGCGATATTAAATCGTGTTTCGCCCTCCTTCTTGAAATCGTTACTCCAACGATAGTGATTCGAATCCCAATTATTCATCCAATACGAAGGCGAAGTCATCGACTCGGAAAATGCTCCCGACAATGTGAGAGGCTTCTTCTTTATGAAGGCACTCAATGCCGCGCGTGCCGAAATTTCGTAATCGCCGCCTCGGTAGCCCGAAGGGTAAATCTTGAAATTGGCACCCCAATCGGCATACTTTCTAATCTTGCCCTGCACTCCTGCGTAGGCAAACCACGAGGTTTTGTTCACCTTCTTCAATTTGCCAGAGATATACGCCTCTTGACCGAATTGCGAATAGGTGTGAACATCTATACCGACACCTCCGTCAAGCGTACCGACCGCACCATTTCTATCCCAAGGTTGCGCCTGTACAAAGATACGATTGGTGATAATGCGCTCGTAGGTCGAATCGCGTGTCTTTTCGGGATTATAGAACCAATCCTTATAGTATGTATCGGTATGCGAATTGAATGAGCCATCGGGATTGCGCGAGAAGCGTTCATCTCGATATGTCGAGTATTTGTCGGAATAGACCTTATCCCACGCATTGTATTCAAAGGTATGTCCAACATATATTGCAGGCAGGTCAGCCATCGAGAAGTCGTGTTCAGTCATTCGTACAAACGGAATACCGATGGACTGCTTGATAAAGAAGGCGTGATTACGATATGTGTTCTTCGCCGCTGCACCTGCCAAGCGCATCGGTACACCCGAAGGCATCTCGAAAACAGTATCGGTAATCGCCCAATCGCCTACGACACCACCGCTCTCCTGCTGTTCAATCTTGTTGTAGGTATAGCCCGCATGCACCGAGTAGCGGCGACCTGTATGGGCTACCGTACCCGCAAAATTCTTATTCTTCACGCGCGAAACATCGTACTTGCTGCGCGAACCACGCGAACGGAAGTTCAACGACACCGAGGTCGAAGGGTTGATATTCTGCGAAGCCATAATCTCGAAATGCTCCTCGCGATATCGCTTCTGTCCCGACTCCAAATAGGTCATCCAGATATATGGGTGCTTCATATTGTAGAACGGCACATTTTCGGTGTTGTAAGTGTAGGCATCGTAGGGTTGCGAGAAGGTAAATTCGCGAGAGCGTGTGCGCTCAAAGTAGTTCACCTCGGTAGATGCCTGACCAAGACCTCCCACCGAATTATTTCCGAGTCGCTTATGGTAGTGCGGATAGTCCAAACGCCACACATTCAGCGTGGTGTCGATAGGCTCGACACGCACCGTATTGTAATCGCGGTCAATATGCCACATAAAGTTGCGCAACGAGCGAATAGAGTCGCTGAAAAAGTATGACTCCAACGGTTTGCGAGGCTTTTTTTTCTTTGTCGTATCTGCCTGCTCGCCATTTATAGGATTACCATTCTCATCTACCTGCTGACCATCTGCGTTCTGCTGTGTCGAATCCATCGGAAGACCATTAGGTCCTAATCCTCTTTGCTGATTGCGTTGCGCATTCATCAAGGCGCGGGCATCAATTTGCGCATAGGCAACCATTCCGACCATTGCAAACGCAACAGTCAGCACCACACGCCATATAATCGTTCTACTCAACGCCATCACAACTCTCTATCGCTTTGTAAATATCCAACGCAACGCCGAAACTACAATATATAGAACGATAATCAGCGGAATTGCGTATAATCGGAGCAGACAAATCAGCAAACACGACACAATAAGGAAGCCGTAACGAATCTTATTGTCGGTACTACCGAGTCCCCACTCGTGGAATTTGAGCGAGAACATTCTCACAGGCGAAACGAGCAACATTGCCACTATCACCGAGATAAGCACTAACCACTCCATATCCACCATAAGCGCATATCGCTCACACAAGGCTGCCAACGAGAGCAATAGTATTGCCGATGCAGGGGTTGGCAACCCCTCGAACTCCTCCTTCTGCGAGTCATCGACATTGAACTTTGCCAAGCGCAGTGCCGAGAGTGCCGCCACCACCAACGGAATATAGCACAACACCTCGCTCCAAGTGTCGTTCAAGCCGAATGCCGAAGGCATCTGACCACACAAGACCGACATCGCTATTGCAGGAGCAACTCCAAACGAAACCATATCTGCCAGCGAGTCGAGTTGTACGCCAACGGCAGAGTATTGTTTTAGCAAACGCGCAGCGAAACCATCGCAAAAATCGAATACGGCAGATGCAACAACAAGCGCAAAAGCCAACTGCAAGTCATTGTAAACCAACGAACAAATTATTGAGCCAATACCGCACAACAAGTTGCACAATGTAATGCAGTTAGGTACTGTAAATAGTCTAATTTTCATTTTCGACATAATTTATCACGCAAAGATAGAAAAAAGAGTTGAGAGTTAAAAGTTGAAAGTTGAGAATTTTACTATTTTTTAGATATTTTCCCACAACTTACATTTTTGCTACTTTTTCATAGGTATTTATACCCAAATTGAACATTTATCTTGCCGTATAGAATAATTTATATATATTTGTAGCCAGAACATATATATTCTGAATATGAAAAAAGAACTTAAACCAAGAGACCACAGCCTCCTATTAAAGGCATTTCGTATCTATTTGCAGTTTGTAAATTCGGGACTTTATTTCCGCAAAGAGCACCTTGTAGGTGTCGAAAAAGTGCCCGTAGATGGCACTCCGCTTGTGATTGTGTCGAATCACCAAAACTGTTTGAACGACCCCCTCTCGGTTGCAATGAACCTGACAGACAGACGAATAAATTTCATTGCTCGTGCAAATGTATTCAAAAACCCTATCGCAGGTCGCTTCTTGCGCAAGTTGGGACTTCTTCCTGCATATCGTATGTCGTACGATGGCTACGCTTCGGTGGCAAAGAATCGTGCTACCTTCGATGCCGCAGGTCAGGCGTTGTGCGATGGCGAGAGCGTAATGCTCTTTCCGGAGGCAGGACACCAAGATAAGCGTTGGCTCGGAACATTCAAGATTGCATACTTGAAGATTGCTTTCGATGCAGCCGAGAAATTCGAGTTCAAGCGCGATGTAAAGATATTGCCTTCGTGCAACCACTACGCCAACTATTTCCATGCGCGTACCGACATGTTGATTCGCTTTGGCGACCCTATCTCGTTGATGCCATACTACGAAAAGTATCAGGAGAATCCTCGTGCCACAATGTTGGAGATTAACGAGATTGTACGCGAGAAGATTAAGGAGTTGATGTTGCATGTGGACGATTTGGAGCACTACGACCAAATCGACTTCCTTCGCGAGACGGGCTATGGTCGCAAATATGCCATGGAGCATGGTTTCAATTTCAGATACCTCCCTTCGCGATTGCTCTCCGACCAAAAATTGGTATCATCACTCCAAGAGGCTTATAACGAGCACCCTGAGGAGATGGAGCAAGTCTATAAGGACACGGCAGAGTTGTCTGACGGCTTGAAGAAGTTGGGTATTCGCGATTGGCTCTTTATCCGCAACCCGAAGTGGCCTACCGCAGCATTGCGAGGATTGGGACTTATCCTTCTGCTCCCTCTGTTCCTTGTGTCGATTATCCCGACAGGACTCTTGTTCCTTATCCCTAAAATCTTCCTCAAAGCGTGGATTAAGGACGAGATGTTCTACTCTTCATTCTATGTAGGAGTGAGTGTATTCATATCGGTACCAATCTGCTTCGTTCTGCCGATTGTACTCTTGTGGGTATTTGCAAACTTCTGGTGGGCGTTGGGCTATATGGTTGCCTTCCCATTCATGTTCGTTTTGGCTTGGAACTATATGCGTCTATTCTTGAAGTTCAAGGGAACATGTATCTTTGTAAAGCGCAGCAACCGCCCTATCATCAACAAGTTGCGCGACCTTCGCACAAGCATTTATAACAGATTGGACAATCTGTTAAAATAATTGACAATTGATAATTGACAATTGATAATTAAAGGTATAATTTTATAATAAATGCGCAGAATTGGCGTAATATCCGATACGCATGGCACCTTCGATGAGGTGCTGTGCGATTTTTTGCGCGATGTCGATGAGATATGGCACGCCGGCGATATAGGCTCTATCGAATTGGCGGATAAAATAGCCCAATTCAAACCCCTGCGAGCCGTATATGGCAATATCGATGGTGGCGACACTCGCTACGCCTATCAACCTTTCGCCCACTTCAAAGTCGAAGATATTGATGTGCTGATAACCCATATCGGAGGCTATCCGCGCCACTATTCTCCACAAGCGTTACAGAAGATTCAGGCTTGTCGCCCAAAGATTTTTGTTTCGGGACACTCGCACATCTTGCGTGTCGAGTACGATAAGGTTTACGACCTGCTCCACCTCAATCCGGGAGCTGCGGGGTGCTACGGTTTCCATAAAGTCCGCACCGCCCTCCGTTTTACGATTGACGGCAGCGACATCAAGGATATGGAGCTCGGAGAGTGGCCAAGAGAAGGGCATAAATAGAGTGAAAATATAAAAGGGAGTGTCTAACAAGTTTTTTTAGACACTCCCATTTTGCTCGAAGTTGTATAACAAGAGGGATTTCAAGGCTTGCGAAGTGTGAGAAACCGCAGCATACTTGGCGTATGTGAGGATTTCGAACACGAGTATAACGCAG
>JAZQHQ010000075.1:0-43608 GCA_045540675.1 Alistipes sp.
TTCCGTTTTTCGTTCTCCGAACTCTGTCGCTTGTCAAGGCGCGAGTTTTCTGGGGTTTACTGGGGGCGGGCGTTCCGCCCTTAATAGGGGCGCTCACTTCGTTCGCTTAATAGGGAGCGCCGTTGCTTTTTAGTTTTCCGCTTTCCGTTTTCCGTTTTCCGCTGCTCGTAACTCGCTGTAAGCCAAATAATTAAACCCCAAAATCCCCCCCCCGAAAAATCGGGGAGGGGATTTTGTCTTCGCATAAGTCACTAATACAATGCAAAGATAGCAAAAATTTCTAATAAACAAACATTTAGACAAAAAAAAGCCTCGCATTGAGGCTCTTTTTTGCAAAAACGACCAATCCCTTAGTTCAATGGATCGAACTGTTGTCTGATTGAGAATGTATATGCTTGCTTGTCATCCCAACCATCAATGTATGACAACTCAATATTGATGAAAAGCGGCTGTCCCGAAACATTCTGCTTAACACGGAACGACAACACTTTGTTCTCGACATTGAAATCGACAACTGAATTTGGATTATCGGTCCAACACTTAATTTCATGGTCCAAACGCGAGGTCTTCAAACGAATTGAGTAAGAACCACCCGACTCCGGCACCATAAGACGAGTTCCATTTTCCATGGTTAGATACTTATCCTTATCCTCCGGATGCATCTCCAAGAAGTCCTCGAACTGTCCCTTCTGCTTGATACGGATGGTATCGCGGCGGCTCTCGGCTGCAAGTACCAAATATGCTACACGCTTGTCGTGATTATTGGCAAGGTGGTTGAATGTGAGTACGGTATTTCCGCTACCATGGCGCACTGTGTCGTCAGTATCGGTAAACGAAAGCCACTCCGTACCCGAAATAATCGAAGCTGTGTAAGCCATATTCGAAATCACATTCAACGAACATGTATTCTCATCATTCTCGCATACAAGGGCACTTGTATTCGCTCCCAACGATACCACCGGACGATACTCCGGATAGTACGGAGAACTACACGAAACCAAAAATGCCGAAAATGACAATACCATTACAAATATCTTTTTCATAATCTTACTCCTCCTTTACTTCTGGGTAATATACATATTGCATCGTTTGTCAACACCATCGGTACGACGAATCATCATCACTGCGTGACGCTCAACCGAAGCTGTTACATAGCGAAGTGGTACCCATACTGTACCCGTGCCCCTGATTTTACACCAACGGCCCTGCTCTTCCATACCATCAAAGGCCTCTACCGGCGTTACAACCTGAACCTTATTGCCTTTGGAGTCAACATAGTACTCCTGAAACCAACACCAAGATTCGCCCTGCAACTCAATTTCCAATGTAGCCTCCCATGCTCCATTTGACGAAATACGAGCATAGTAGATTGGCTCTTCAGCGGTCGGAGATTTCCCCAATTGAAGTTCAAAATTGTCGGTAGCGAGTTCTATTGTTGGCTCATATCCTCTTTTACACGAGGAAAATAGACTTGTAGCAACAATAATTGCTATTATAATTGATAACCTTTTCATTATATTCCCCATTTATCATATTCTTTATTATCCAAGTTGTAATTCGAGAGTACAATCTGCTGGTCAGGAATAGGATAGTACTCACGGCACGGAGCCTCAGTAAGTCTCTCCTTCAATCGTGTATTATCAGAGTACTTTAATACCTGCTCTACATAGATACCCCAACGAACAAGGTTGTGACGGCGAGTAAATTCACCGAATAGCTCTCGTGCAGACTCCTTCTGCAACTCCTCCATAAAGTCATCCTCGGTGTTGAGTTGGAGCAATTCAAGACCTGCACGGTTTCGCGAAGCGTTCAAATATCCATTGGCCTCTTCCCACAAACCCATACGCATATTAGCCTCTGCTAAGTCAAGCAACACATGAGCAAGACGGAAAATCTTCTTGTTGTTCGAGTCCTGTGTATAGACCATTCCCGGACACCAGAACTTGTCACCAGGAAGTGGTCTTCCTGTTGCTGACTTGGTAGTACTAAACCAGCACCAGTGACGATCTACGGTCTCGATATTCTCATCCTTGGTCCAACCGGCATAGCCCCAAGCCATCCAGCCACCACCATCTTCAATCTCCACAAGTTTATCCAATGTGGACTCCTTCGGGTCATAGACTGCACGGCGCTTATCCTTCGAGTTGTACGGCATCAAAGTTGAATACATATACTTCGATATCTTGTAAGGGTCGGTAGTACGCATCTCTCTACCCATCTCCGGCATACGGATACCATCGTACATATCATCCTTCTTCGACAAATCGATAGTATCATCCTCTTCGAAACTGATGTCACCATCGTCGCTGATATCACCCTCAACATCTGTCGATCTACGGAATGGTGTACAACGCGATGCGATAGAGTGGGTTACCTTCAAACCATAATCCTTTGCGTATCCCGGCAACTCAAAAATAGACTCCTCCGCATAGCGAACACGGAACATCACATCTTTGAGTTTATAGCCCAATAGTGCCTCGCTAGGTGTAAATCCACCATTCGAGTCAGGACAGCCATAAACATCTACAACATAGCCGTAATACTTGATAGCCTTATCCCAATCCTGATTCCACATCGCCAACTTACCTGCGATAGTGAAACCTACCATTGCGCCGATACGATACTCGTTCTCAGGTGCATAGGTTTTGTTGTAAGGGAGTGCCTTCTCTTCGATGAGCCAGTGCTCCAAGTTTGCCATCAAGATATCGCGAAGCTCTACTGCATCCATACGAGGCAGTTGCGCAATAGCGTCATTATTCTTATCGGTAACCTCCTCGAAATAGTAAGGTACATTACCGAAATTGATGGTAAGAATGTAGTAGTAGAATGCTCGCAAAATCTCACACTCTGCAAACAGAGGCTTCTTCTCTTCCTCTGTAAGTGGAGAGCGCTCAATTGCTGCAAACATAGCGTTACAACGCATCACTCCAAGATAGCAGTTATTCCAAATGCTCGATCCATATCGAGGAGTAGCCTGTGTGTAATCGCAGTGCGATTCGTAGTAAGAGGCCGATGTGTGGTAGAGAAGGTCTGCCGATGTCTCACAAGCCTCGAAATAGTCTCCACTCGAATAGAGACTTCTTAATGGGATATAACAACCATTAAGACCCGTTTTGCACTGTGGTATTGTCTGATAGTAGGTCAACGGATCCGAAGAGGAGATAACCTTCTCTTCGAGAGTACAGCCCACAAGCGCAAATACTGATAATATTATTACAAAAATCTTCTTCATAATTAGTAGCGAATTTGAATTGCAAGTGAGTATGTTCTGTTCTTTGGATAACGACCTGTATCAATACGGCGACCACTGCTGACTGCATCCGGATCATATCCTGGGAACTTGGTAAAGAGGGCTACATTATTAACCGATGCCGACAATGTGATATCGCGCACATAACGAGTCTTCTTTCGTAAGTCGAAACGATAGTTCAAGTTGATATTCTGCAAACGCAAATACGAAGAGTCGTAAATGAACAAATCACTACCATAACTATCGGTCAAATAGGCTCCCGGACGATTCGAGAATGGGTTACGATTCGCCTGCCATGCCTCCAACATACGGCGATCCTTGTTTGATGTTGCCGTACCGACCATAGTGGTAAACTCCATAATGTTGTACATACGACCTCCGATGCTGTATGTGAAATATACGCCAACCGACAAGTTCTTGATAATCTTGAAAGTATTGTTGAAACCTCCATATACGATTGGGTCGGCAGAACCGAGATAGATACGGTCCTTGTCATTCAACACGCCATCGTGGTTAATATCGGCATAACGAGCATATCCCTTGCTCTTGCTGTAACCTACATAAGTTTTGGTCTGCTTGTTCTGCTCAACCTCCTCCTGTGTGTGCCATACACCCTCGAACTGGAAGCCCCACAAAGCATTCAATGGATAGCCCTCCTGATGACCGTAAATCATATAACCTCCACGGCTATATGTTGACAAGTAACCATAAGCTGTTGCGATATCCACTACCTTTGATGAGTTGTGAGCAATAGTAAGGTTTGTTGTCCACTGGAAGTTACGGCGCGAAATATTACGCGAAGTAAAGGTAAACTCAACACCCTTGTTCTCGGTATCACCGACATTGGCATAGCGCGAGGTGAAACCTGTAACAGCAGCATTCTGCATGGTGTAGAGGAGATCCTTTGTAAAGGACATATATCCCTCCAACGACATGGTGATTCGGTCATTCAAAATCGAGAAATCGACACCAACATTGAACGAATCGGTCTTCTCCCAAGTCAAGTTAGGGTTGTCGAGACGATTTGGATAGGTTGCCACATCGCGGTTCTCTCCAAACAACCATCCCGTTTGATTGGTAGTAAGCAATGTCTTCGACACATAAGCCGAAACGGCATCATTACCCGAACGACCGGCGCTGAGACGAAGTGAGAGATCGCTCAACCACGACTTTGAGCCACGCATAAACTTCTCATTGCTGATAGTCCACTTGAACGCAGCAGCAGGGAAGAATGCCCATCTATGACCTTTTGCAAAGTTCGAAGCTCCATCACCACGGGCTGTGAGAGTAAAGTGGTAACGACCTCCGTACGAATAGTTCGCACGAGCCAATACCGAGTAATTCTGTCTCTCCCACGCCGAAGTGTTCTGGGTAAGCATTCGCTTATCCACCAAACTACCCATATTGTATGCAGTGATGTTATCATCGAGGTATCCACGACCACTCGCATATACATAGTTGTTACTTCTGTTCTGTGCAGTAAAACCTGCCATAACATCCAACTTATGCTTCTTCTTGAATGTTTTCTTGTACGACAATGTTGTCTCGCTCAACAAGTTCTTTGTTGTACTGCTTGAACGAGTAGCTGAACCACCATAACGATAACGGTCTGCAACAGGCAATGTCGATGGCGAATAGTAGAAGCCCTCATTGAGAGTATTCACATAGGAGAATCGAGTCTTCAAGCGTAAACCCTTCGCCAATGTGAGCTCAATATATGGACTCAATGTCAAAATCGTTCTGTCCGTATAGTTGGTAATTGCCAACGACTTCAAATAAGGAGAGTCGTAAACCGAACCACCATTCGTACCATTATCACCCAACATATCCCATGATTCGGTTGGCGTCATAATAGGGTTCAAGTTGGTAACCGCGCGGGTTCCTGTACCCGAAATAGCCGTATTCGACTTATTGTTGTGACGAATCGAGTATTGGGTATTGACACCAATTTTCAACCACTTAAATACGGTATGGTCAATCTTCAAACGAGAATTCAACACCTGCTGGTCGGAATCGATTACGATACCTTGACGGTCATTATAACCCATCGAGAAGTAAACCTTCGTAGTCTTGCTACCTCCTGACAACGAGAGGAAGTAGTTATGAGAAAACGCCTTACGGGTCATGACATCCAACCAATCTGTTCCCTCGCCATAAGCGGCAGGATTTGGATACTTCAAGCTTGACGATGCCCAAATTCTACGAGAACTACTATTATTGGTGTAGTAGTCGTTACGATACATTGCAAACTCGGCTGCGTTCATCATATCCAACGCGCGTGGCAACTCCGAAAGTTGGAATGTAGCCTTGAACGATACATTCAACTTGTTTGCCTTCGCCTCGTGAGTAGTTACGAGGATTACACCATTCGCACCACGCGAACCATAGATTGCGGTTGAAGAGGCATCCTTCAACACGGTCACATTCTTGATTTCTGCCGGATCGATATCCGCAAAGCTCGCCACTGCATCCATCACACCATCGACCACGATAAGTGGATCATTCGATGCTGTAAGTGAACGCGAGCCACGAACTCGAATCGAAGCTGCCGAACCGGGCTCACCATCGGTTGTCATAATCTCGACACCTGCCAAACGACCCTGCAACGCTTCATCTACCGAAGCCGAAGCGGTATTTGCCAAGTCCTCCATATTCACCGATGTCACGGCTCCCGTCAAGTCACTCTTCTGCTGGCTACCATAACCGATGACCACAACCTCGTTGATGCTCACATTCTCCTGCTGCAACACGATGTTGATGTTCGTACGAGTTCCAACACGCTCTGTTACCTCAACATAGCCGAGGAACGAGAACGAAAGTTGGTCGTCTTGTGTAGCCTTAATCTTATACTTACCCTGCATGTCAGTAGTTGTTCCGACACCAGAGTTTCCTACAACGACAACGGTTGCTCCGATCATTGGCTGACCGGTATTATCTAATACCTGTCCCGTTATCGTACGCGCCTTCTGCGCCATTGCTGTTTGTGCGAACAGCAGGGCCACGATGCAGAACGATGCGTAAATTACACTGTTAATTATGCGTTTCATCTGCTATTCCTCACTTTTAAGTATTACTAAAATTGGATAATGGGTTATTCCTAACTCGTTTACAACCTCTTTATCGAGTAAGAGATCTTCCTTCATATTCCAACAAGCATCCGATATATAGAGGAAGTTGTTTCTGTCGTAAACAGGATTACCTGAGTTATTCACGCTTGATGGAGCGAATAGCGAATACTCGGCAAAGCAATCCACAAGTCCGTTGTAAACCATTACTTGATTTGTTGCAAAGTACGGGTCACTCGCGGTGAGGAACTCACTCACCGAGAAGTATTTGGTTACTGTCGTAAAGAATGGCTCGGTTGTGTCATCATAATCGTAGCAATCCATACGAGCAAACTCTTTTTTGTACTTCATATCAACACTCGAAGGAGCATTCATATCGATTGTCCAAATCCAATTTTTATCCTTCTCATAAGGGCGATTACCAATAGCTGTCTCAAACTCCTTTGTACGCTTGATAAGCTGCTCAACCTCTGCCTTACGATCTACAAGATTATCAGGGTTATAGACGATTGCATAGGTTTTCTTATCTGTGGTCATCTTCTCCACCTGCGCCTCCCAATCAGCAGGCACGGCATTGCGAGCCTCCATAAGGTCAGTTACAACAAAGTGTATACCCTCTGTTTCGAAGTGAAGAACTGCGTGCGACAATACCAAACCTTGCGCAACTTCGTGCAACTCAACGGTAAGGTCACTTGCTACAAGCGCACCCATACAGAGGTTATCGCCTCCATTCTTATTATTCTCGGTGCTATCCTCAACCGAAAGAGCCTGCAAGCCCTTCTCTGTCGCATAAGCATTGAGCCAAGATGAGAACTTGGTGCCATTAACATTGACAGGAGCAACAAAAGTTACTACCTTCAAATTTGCATGCTTAGTATAGCACTCATCCAGATACTCGCCAACCTTCTGCAAATCGAGCAAAGAGAGATCCTCTGCATCGTTGATATTGCAGTAAAGAACCGACATATCCATCTTTGTGCTGATTCCGGCAACCTCGGCATTCAAATCGTGGTTACGAGATACCAGCACCTCCTTGGTACATGATGCAGCAAGGAGCGACACTGTAAACAATATGTAAAGTATCTTCTTCATCATTAATACGCTTTTTGAGTGAGTACACAAGTTTCTTCGGTCGAAACACCCCAAGCATCGGTGAAGGTCACCTTAATCTCGGCAGTACGCTCGCTACCTTCATTCGCAGCGAACTTCACCAAGAGGTGTGTTCCGCAACCGAGGTATTCGATGCTCTCAACCCAATTCTCATTTGCCGTATAGGTCATAGACGAACGGCAAGTATCTGTCAAATTCGAGTCAAATAAAATCTCGCACTCCGTTTCCGAAGCCTCAACAGTTGTATCTGCCAAATTCATGTAAGGAGTAATTCCGCGCTGCTTCACCACTATGGTATCGGCAACGAAGCCATCATAGGTCTCCACTACAACATAGCCTACACGAGCAAAATTACGAGAGTTCAATATCGACTCATTCGAGTCATAATCAACAGTTAAATTGTAAGCATTCTGCTTCCAATTCTGGTCAGCGACATGCAACCAATCGCTTACCGGACGAGCTCTCCACACGAGGCGTGGCTCACCATTTACGGTAATAGGCAACTGGAACGAGCCCTTTGTTTTAGGGACCTCCTTGACAGCGATAACCTCACCCTGCACATCAATAACCTCCACCTTCGTACAAGCAAACATTGCAAGTACGGCTACACATATCGAGAGTAAATAGGTCTTTTTCATAATCTTCATTTCTCTTTTAGTTCAACATATTTACTCATTAATTATAGGTACCACCTTCACCCACAAAGTCGTCAGTACCGTTGTTGTGGTCAATCTTCTGCGCTACGCAATCCTTTGCAGCGACTGCACAACGCGAAACCTCAAACGGACCTTCTACCGGTGCGGAGATTGTCACATTATTACTATCGGTAATCTCTATCACGAAGTTCTCGTAGATACCCGGAGCAACGGCAGCCCATACGGTCAACGGATTGTCGACCGAAGAACCTATACCCTTGCCGAAGTTCTCAATCGAGACCTTCGCAGATGGGTTGTGACTCTCATCGAGGAGTCCATCCACAACCGAGAGTTCGCCTGCGATATACTCGCTGTAACCCGAATTGAGGTTACCCACTAAAACTCTTACCGATACAATCTCTTCCACATCATACTTGACAAGAATCTTGACAAGTCCTGCATGATAGTCGAACTCGACAATATTTGTCGATGTCGTAGCAAGGAATGTAGAGTTGTACATCAAGTGATCAAATGGATCTGCGTAGAATTGCTGTTTCTCAGGAACTACTACGCGACCATCAAGAGCTCTCTCGCCACCCTCTAACGAGTATGGCATGTAGATAGTCAAGTCTCCTGCCACCACATTTCCGTAGAAATATGATTCACTACTGCCGGCAGTTGACTTCACAGGAAGATAGCACTCGTTAACTCCACCCGAAGTACCGTAGATGCCGAGGGTACGATTTCCGTCCCACTTATAGGCACCTGTACCGGTCAAACCTTCGATGGTGAGAGGTTTAACGGCTGCCTGAACCATTGTGATTGCACCATTATCTACATTAGGCATCTCCTTCTCGGGAAGGTGCTCGACACACGACACCAACGCAAGCGAGAAGATTGCCACAATGCAAAGTGCTGATTTCATCTTTAACATTTGTTTTATTTTTTTATTATCAATTGTTTTCTTACTTGCTATTGGTTATTCGCCCCCTTCGGTTGACGGAGTATAGATGTGACAACCATCATAGATATTCTCCTCTCCCTCAACAATCGAAACGAATTCGTCTGCATTCCATGTCTCACCGTAGATGAGGTTCATATAGGTCTCACCATTACACTGAGTGTAGCGGTTTGCTCCACGAAGAACCTGTCCTGCAACTTGGCAATTCTTAACTCCCAAAGGCCAAGGCTCTGCTCCAACCTTCGGAGTCTCGTCTGTCGTATAAGAAGCATTCTCAGGCATCGTAAAAAGACGCTTCGAACCTGTAATCAAACCAACCTGAGATGTAGCACCCTCCAAAGCGTAGATATCAGCATTGTTGATACAGTGCTCGATACCGCCTCTGGACTCTTTTCCGGCGACCTTTTCGGTTGTTACAAGAAGTGAACGGTAATATCCTACAATACCACCTGCTATACTTGTAGCTCCTACAACTCCCTCATTTACGGCATACTCAATTCGAGCATACTGTGTTCCGAGTGGATACGACCACCAGCCCTCGTTAGTACTGGTACTTTGTCCCAAATAGGCAGTATTGTCACCATACTCATAGAGAGAACCTGCAATACCACCCGCATAGATAACCTTCGAGCCGTAACCTGTACGACGAACTGCATCACCGGCAGATGCGTTACGAGCAACAACAATATCACCTTTGTTCTTGGTTGGATTATCAGGTGTTCCCGTAATCTTCACAAACCACTTAGCACATCCTACGATACCGCCAATATGTCCGGAGAAGCCCCAAATACGACCCTCGTTATAGCACGAGGTAATCTCCATATGGAAAGCGTCATTAACAGTTCTTGCCAAAGGACCTTTCGAGTTATAAACCTGTCCTATACCACCTTGGTAGTATCCAACAATACCACCCACAGCACTCTGATTAACACTTGTGTTTGGCGTAGAGACACCATTGCTTCGCTCGAACTGAATATCGCCGTAGTTCGAACAATTAGAAACGAGCAAGTCGATTGCTGCAAAACGCTGCTGAATATTTATAGCATGATTTGCATTACCACAACTACCTACGATACCTCCTGCGAACGAAGTTCCGGCATAACTTGTAATGATACCGATAGCATTCGAGTAGTATTTTATCGAACCCATCTTAGTATTCGTACAGTTGTTCATCGAGATAGTGTATGCGCTATAAGGACTTCTTGCGATCCACGGTCTGCTGCTGCCTTGCCATGTACCTACACGACCTTCAAGCATATTCAACGCCTGACCGAGAATACCACCGGCACTCGCGCAGAACGATGCACGATTCTCATTATATTCGATAGGAGCATTATTGGTACAACTATTAAATGTAAGTGTCTTCTCTATTACGGCACCACTGTATGTAGATGTACGGATACGATAGTCAAAGCATGTAGCCACAACACCACCCAAGTTGATGAAGTAGCAAGCGATCTTTGTACCGGTTGCCAAACTTGTTCCGTGACCTACATTCTCAATCTTGATAGCTCCGTTGTTGTTACAACTGGTAAGGGTTGTATGGCTCGACAATACATCTGCCAAGACACCCGCCATATTGAGATTCTTTGCAAGTGAACCATCAGGCACTGTAATAGGTGCATGGTTATTACAAGATGTAATGAAGTGCTTACAATCCTTTGTACTATGATCGTGAATACGACCTACTACGCCCGACAAGTTCATACGATAGAATGGGCGCATGTTTGCACGGTCATAGTCATCGATATCGTTAGATTGTGCACTCTGCGAAGCATCACTACTCCAGTCAATCGAACTGGTCTGCTCAGTACAATATGGCGAGCCATAAATGGTAATCAAGCCCTTCTCATTGTTATTCAAATTCGCGAGGGTGATTGCGTATTGACTACCTTGCGATTCCCCTATGTAGGTACGACCTACGACACCGCCAATATCGAATCGCGATGGAGCTGCAGCACCCCATTGGTCAATTTTTAATGGATTCGATGTACAAGTGTGCTCAATAGATGCATTGTTTGACGAGAGCAACACATTCGAGTCGGTCTCTCCTACAACTCCACCAATTGCCATATCATTGTCCCAGAGCTGCTTCTGAATGAGATCGAAGCTCGGTCCCTCGAACTGACGGCTTACAAGATCACCTGCATTACCTGTCGATACAATCTTACCCTCATTATTACAATTATATATAGGTGTCTTAAATGCCTTACCCACGATACCACCAATATAAACTCCATTGGTAGCGAGTCCGTGGTAACGAATCTCTCCTACATTTTTACAGTCAACAAGAGCCTTCTTTGGTGCATCTAACGACTCTACTGTCGAATAAGATGCTCCCAACTCTGCATATCCTACAACTCCGCCCAAATATACATCGGTAGGGAGTTCAGCAGTCTCACCAGGAGCAGGAACCTCTACAATACCCTCGTTTGTCAAACCTCCAAGGGTTCTGTCTGCATCAGAACTCAAACCAGCAAATCCGCCTGAAATATAGATTTTTGGAGCAAAACCCTTGGCAATAACATTACCCTTATTTCTTACCGAGAAATTTCCGCCGCCTTCCAATAATCCGCTACCAGCATATCCGCCAACATAAGCCTCTTCTGATACTTTTCCGTTGAACTCAACTATACACGATGAATTATTCACGAATTCCACTCCATGATATTCCTCATCGTATATTCCAGCATAGCCTCCCATATAAAGTACTTCTGACGAACCGGTAAAGTTTATCTTTCCTGAATTCTCAATACCTACAGTAGTCTCATTTTCCTTATTACAGTTTCCCGACTTACCGAAGATACCACCAAGATAGACTGTGGTCGCGCCAGTTGACTCACAAAGCACATTTCCTGTATTCGTACAATAAGGATATACGATACCCTCTTTTGCCTCGGCTGTTGAAGATATAATACCTCCCTCATAAAGGAACATAAGATTCAAATTCTTTCCTGCGACAACATCTTTACTATTCGAGCATGACTCCATAACAAGTCTATTGGCACATTGAGATGTGATACCTGATAAGTGCATAATACGCGCTATACAGTTATCAGCCTTAACAACACCATTATTGCTACACTCTACAATCTTATTATTTGCCGATTTGATATAACCAAATATACCAGATACATATAGTGTAGTTTGATTTGTTGTCTCAGTCGGTTTGGTTTTACTTGTAGCCACATTCACCTCAATCAACATGTCTCCGGTATTACTACAACGAATAGCCTCTTCTGAATCAAACAAACCAATACATGCCGCTACATTGATGACTGCGCCAGCGCAATATTTATAACAGAGGTAAACCTCTCCATTATTGATACAATCACGAGTGATAACCGCACTATCTGTTCCAAGCTCTGTCTTCAAACCAAGACGAGAACCAATCACTCCTCCGATTCCCGAATATTCGTACGACTCTACTGCGCCCGTACTCTCTTCTGGATAGCTGGTACTCTGATTATACTCATTTCCTGAAACTGCACCAGCAACATGGATATTGGCGGTCTCTCGGTTTCCGCACTCGGATACCTCCTCTGACCACGCAAGACCAACTACTCCACCAAGGTGTATATACGCATTTTTATCACGCCTGTTCACTCCGGCATATTTACACGAACCTTTGTATTCGATTGCACCCGAGTTATAGCAGTTGTTAACAAGCTTCGTTCCTTTATCCGCAATAGCGACAACTCCTCCGACATTGGCAGATGAGTTAATCACGAAGTTTTCTTTCAACAATATCTTACCACTATTCTCACAATCCTTGATGTAAGTTGGATTTGTCTCATTTGCCTCCAACAAACCAAGTACTCCACCAATATTTGCGGTAGTAACGGTCTCGTTGATTGCAAGTTGTCCCTTATTCTTGCAACGCTCTATCGACACTGCTGCGGCACCAATAACACCACCCCAATCGAGGTCATACATCGACTCACGAATTTCGAGAATACCCGTATTCTCATTATCTGTAAAGGTTCCAGCTGTAACATATCCTGCCACACCTCCAATAAATGGAATTACCTTGGTGCTATTCGACTGGTCGTCCCAAATGATTGTTCCGGCACTTGTATTTCTCACTACAACAGGAAGTGACTCATCCGAAGCACACGCATAACCAACAACTCCACCAATACATGGTTTGTATAGTGCATCTCCTGTCGGACCTGCTACATTGATGGTGATATCGACAGCACTATCAGTAACCGAAACCTCGCCACCATATACACCGCCGACTGCACCTCCGATATTGATTAAATCCAACTCCTCGCTAACTGTAACATCTTTGTTCTCGTATACGATAGAGCCCTTAGCTGCACAGTTGAAGATTCTTCCGACATTGTCACCGTTTACTGCCAACGAGCGAGCAATCAAACCAACCTTACCATGGCTCTTCTCTACGATGTTACCCTCAACTATCAAATTCGATATTGTACCACACAATTCCTCACCGAAAAGAGGCTCGGTCAAGCCCTTAATCGTATGGTTACGACCTTCAAACAACGAAGTGAAGCCATCAATGGTCTTCAATCCCTTGTCGGTCATATCAAGATCCGATACGAGCAATACTCCTCCTGCATAGTTACTATTGAATGTGTCACCTACAGACTGAGCAAACTCCAACATCTCTGCCTCGTTACCGATAAGGAGCATCTTGCGGTCAGGAGTAAACTCCTCGATGGTAGGGAATTCACGAACTACACCGCCATTCAACTTAGTGTCACCCGTAGCCTCGAATGTCCTAACGCAAACCTCACCATTCTGCGATACGAAGTTCACCTCAAAGCCCGACTTGTAGTCACCCTTTGGAACTACTACATAGAACACAGACTCCTCCTCGGTGAGTTCGTAGCTATCATTCTCGAAGTTGTAGAGCACGGTCGAAACTGCACCCTTGCGAGCAACGATAGAGCCAGTCTTCTCATCGTTCATATCACGGCTACCGCAATAGACATCGAATACTCCGGCGATAGGCTCTGCACCGAGTGCCGAAACCGACACATACTTCAAATCGACTGTCTTGCCTGCCGCAGCCTTAATCGAGAAGCGGAGAACAGCAGAGAGATGATGCATGTGTACATCCTCGAAGCCGTTAGACCAACCGTACATCGGAGCACTTCCAGACATAAATGTACCCTCGGTGTGTTGCTGATGTGCTTGGAACACCACCGGATACATTCCGCTCTCTGCATTCACCAACACATCCTCTCCTGCATACGGATAGACGATGTTGTACGGAATCGTTGTTCCGAGCGGAAGATCAAATACTGCCACGGAATTACCTGCACTGCCATCACGACCGCCAACAGCAATATCTGTTGTTGGCAAACCATTTACAGCAAGGACATCCTCTTCACACCAGTACACAGGATACTTGGTTTTACCCTCTGCATCCACATAGCTGTCACCCAACTCTGTACGAGTAGGTGTCGGAAGAACTGCTTGCAGCGTCTTGACCTCACCACTTCCACTACCTGCCCCCGAAAGCTCCGGAGCCAAGTCCTCGGTCGTATCTTGCACGCAAGAGTAAGTTGCGAGCAGAACTACCATCATCAAAAGTTTAGTAAAATTTTTCACGCTAATAGTTTTTTTGAGTTTGTTAAAAATTTTGTTTATTATTTTGTTGTTTTGTTTCGTCTTCATTTCCTCTTCATCTCTCCCCCACTTCCATACACGCATACTACATACGCGCGTGCAGAAACAAAAAAAAGAGACTCGTCTTGTATGGGTACAAGGCGACATTCTTCACATTACAGGCCCGTCAAATAATCACAAGCCCTCATAATTAGCACATTTTCATAAGTTTAAGGTACCTGCGTACAAAATTACCAAATTTTAGTACGATTTTTTAAGTTCCAATTGGTTTTGCAAAGTTACGAATTATTTTGAATGCGCCAACATTTTACGCAACTTTTTTTTTATTTTTCGTTATCATTTTTTCAACCTCTACCACTCTATCGGCGTAATCCCCCTATCTACTAGATAGTTATTCGCCTGCGAGAAGTGTCGCGAGCCAAAGAATCCCCTATATACCGAGAGTGGAGATGGGTGGACAGCCTTTAATACCAAATTTTTTGATGCATCAACCATTGCACCCTTCTTCTGGGCATAGCTTCCCCATAGCATATAGACGACACCCTGCTTACGCTCGGCGATAAGCCTCACCACCGCATCCGTAAATTGCTCCCAGCCTCGACCTGCATGTGATGCCGCCTCATGCGCCCTCACGGTCAGCACAGCGTTGAGCAACAAAACACCCTGCTCCGCCCATCGGTCGAGATTGCCACTCATCGGCACGGGTTTGCCGATATCGTCTGCTACCTCCTTGAATATATTGCGCAACGATGGCGGAAAATCGACTCCGTCATCAACCGAAAAACACAAGCCATTCGCCTGACCATCACCATGATAAGGGTCCTGTCCGATAATCACCACCTTCAACTTATCAAGCGGGCATTTATCGAATGCACGAAAGATATTTCGCGCTGCCGGAAATATCTGACGCGAAGCATACTCCGATTTTACAAAATCGACCAACTCGGCAAAATAGGGTTTATCGAACTCCTCTTGTAACAACGCCTTCCAATCCTCGGCAATACGAACATTCATATAACATCTATTTGGGTTTCAGTTATCGAGAGCGAAGATAGTTATTTTTATCGAAATAATTATACTTTTTTACGAAGTTTTTCGTATCTTTGTCAGGAACTAACACACAAAACACTAAAACTATGAAGGTTATACTCACGCTTTTGGCGATGATACTCGCCATCTCTTGCAACAATTCAAACAAAATCACACTTCTAAACAACGAAAATTTCAAGACGACCGTTGACGGCAAGGAGGTATCGCTCTATATGCTTATCAATGGTGACCTCGTAATGCAGGTGACAAACTATGGCGCGAGAGTAGTATCATTGTGGGCACCCGACCGCGATGGCAACTATGCCGATGTGGAGATTGGATACGAGAACATCGACCGCTACATCAACAACACGGGCGAACGATATCTTGGAGCCGTTGTAGGTCCGGTAGCCAACCGCATTGCCAACGGAAAATTCTCTCTCGATGGCAAGGAATACTCCCTGCCACAAAACAACAATGGTCAGACTCTGCACGGAGGAACTCTCGGTGTAGACCGCATCGTTTGGGATGTTAAGTCGCGCGACCATAACGAGATTGTATTCACCACAACCCTGCCTGATGGTCAGGACGGCTTCCCTGCAAATCGTTCGATTGAGATGACCTATCGTCTGACCGAAAATAACGAATTTGTAGTTGAGTACAAGGCTACCACCGATGCCAAGACCGTCTTAAACCTCTCGCACCACTCCTTCTTCAACCTCGAAGGCGATGGCGAAGGCACAATTCTTGACCATGTGCTGACAATAAACAGCAAGGCTATCACCCCTGTCAATGAGTACCTTATCCCTACGGGCGAGATTATGGAGGTCGAGGGAACTCCATTCGATTTCCGCGAGCCACATGCCATTGGCGAGCGCGTAAATGCCGACCACCCTCAGTTGAAGGCTGGCGCAGGTTACGACCACAATTGGATTATCGACCGCGAAGACAATGGAGAGGTTTTGAAGGTTGCTGATGTATATTCGCCAAAGAGTGGTCGTGGTATGGAGGTTTATACCGACCAAGTGGCATTGCAGTTCTACTGCGGAAATTTCTTCGATGGCTCATATAACAGCAAATTCGGTAAGCCGGTGTTGTATCGTGGAGCGATTGCTCTCGAAACACAGCGTTATCCCGATGCACCAAATCAGCCATCGTTCCCAAGCGTTGAGTTGAAGCCGGGCGAGGTTTACAAGCACACTTGTATTTATAAATTTTATGCAAAATAATCAAATAATTATGGCAGATTTAACACCGACTCCACACATCGGAGCAAAGCGTGGCGAGATAGCCGAACGCGTCATTATGGCGGGCGATCCGTTGCGTGCAAAGTTTATGGCAGAGCGCTATCTCGAAAACCCGAGACTTGTCAGCCAAGTACGCGCAATGTATTGTTACACGGGAACTTATAAAGGCAAAGAGGTCTCAGTAATGGGACACGGAATGGGAATTTCATCAATCGGCATCTACACCTTCGAATTATTCAACTTCTACGGTGTCAAGCGCATTATCCGCACAGGTTCGGCAGGTGCATATCAACCCAATTTACACATTGGCGATATTGTCATTGCACAGGGTGCTTGCGACAACTCGAATTACGCCGTACAATATGGTCTTCCGGGCAACTATGCGCCTATTGCAGATTACGAATTATTGAGTGCTGCGGTGGAGAAAGCAAAAGAGATGGGAGTAAAATATGCAGTCGGCAATATCCTCGCTTCGGAGATATTCTACAACGACAATCCCGAGGCGTGGAAGCAGTGGCAGAAGATGGGCGTTTTGGCGGTCGAAATGGAGGCTTCGGCACTCTATATGAACGCTGCACGCAGCGGAAATCAAGCACTCTGCATCTGCACCATATCGGACTCGCTCGTAACCCATGAGGAGACCACCGCAGAGCAGCGCGAAAAGACCTTTACCGATATGATGGAGATTGCATTTGATATAATATAAAAATAAAGTAGTATGAAACGCTCTATTATTGCAGTTATAGCCATTATCTTCCTCTCGCACAACGCATTTGCTTGGGGAAAACTTGGTCACGAAACTATCATCGAGATTGCAAAACGCCATCTCACCGAAAAGACCAAAGCAAACATCGCAAAGTATATGCCCTACGACATCACGAAAGATGCCGTATGGATGGATAATCATCGCCACGACAAAGAAATCGGTTATACAACAGCATGGCATGTATATAATGTGGATGAGAAGTACGAGTACGACATGAATCCACGACTACGCCAAGGTGATGTAATACTGGCAATGAAAGTTTCGGATTTCAACCTGAAAAAGTATCGTGAATTGAGCGATTCGGCAGTAGTAATGAATTTGCGTTGCTTGCTACACTTTACGGGCGACATGCACTGCCCTACCCACTCGTATGTTCCGGGACCTCGTTGCTTTTGGCCTTGCGAGTTGAATGGCAAGCCGATAAAGACATTCCATTCACTATATGATTATATGCCTAACAGCCTCTACCCGAACAAATCGTGCGTGGAGATTGCAGCCAATCTCGACAACGCCAAGAGAGGAGAGATAAAGCGCATACAGAAGGGCGATTTACACGAGTGGGCTCACGAAATAGGCACCATGAATGCCGTTATCTACAAGTGGAATCCGCATAACACGAAAGTTCTCAACCCTAATACCATAGAACTATCGCGTAATCTTGTCGATATACAGCTACGCAATGCTGGCTATCGTCTTGCTTACCTCTTAAATAACTATTTCGGAGAGTAATATATCCGAAATATCGAATTTGTTGCATAGTATTTGTATGTGTGGTATTCGTACCATTTAACATATAATATTATGCAACAATTTGTTACTATTCACGCCACCGACAACGGGCATTTCGTTCTGAACAAGCCTCACGAACTAAACAAGTTAAATCCGAAAGAGTTGCTCCTCTACTCCACCGCCTTATGTGCGGGTATGACATTAAAAAGTATCCTCGACAAGGAGCGCGTAAAGCCTCTTAAAATAGAGATTAAAATGGAGGGAGAGTTGGACACCGAAAAGGTCGAAGGTCGAAGCAAATTCGTATCGTTCCACATCGGCTACAACATCGAATGCAAGCACATCAACGAGCAGTCGAAGGTGTCTCATGCCGTACAACTCGCCACCGACAAATACTGTGGCGGCTTGTCAATGTTACGCGCCATAGCACCCGTATCGCACTCCACTTCGATTGTGAGTGTCGAAGTTGAGGCATAAACATAAAGGGAGTGTCTAACAAGTTTTTTAGACACTCCCTTTTTGATGGAAGTTGTATAACAAGAGGGATTTCAAGGCTTAAATCACCTTGTTAGACAGATTCTTTATACCTTTAAGAATATATTGCGCTTGTACATATAGTACAACAACAGATAGGAGAGTACTACATTCGCAAAGGCAATGAGCATGCCATACCACTCACCTCCAAGATATTGAGCCGTGCCATAGAGCACTGCTGTCGAGATTGCCCGCATATTGATGAACTTCGGCATCATATATGCTGCAATAGAGTTCATACCATAGACTTTGAAGAGTGTTAAGCCCCAGCGATAGCCCTTATAGTCAATAAGATAGTAGCATAGCCACAACAACAAGTAGCATATTCCGCCCGAAAAAAGCGTCATTGAAGATGTCCAGATAGGTTTAATAATCGGATGCCAAATTCCCCATATCAAACCCACCACAATCATCGTAACGCCAAGCCCTGCAAACCACCAAAGTTTGCATTTTTCTACCATCTTTGACTTTGCAATCACACCTGCAAACATTCCGAGTAAACCGGTAACGACAAATGTCAGAGAACTCAATATCCAAGTATAGTGGTAACCCTCTTTGAAGACGACTACCCCATCTACCACCTTTGCACCATCGCGAAAACGCCCCAGCACCGCACGGTCAATCCACTCGGCAAGATTCTTTTCGGGCGTGTAGTCGCCACCGCCAAAGCCATCTACCGAGATAAACTCCATTGCTACCCAATAGCCCAAAAGCAAAACCACAGCCGTAATAATCTGCGTGCGCAACTTCGTAAACAGGAACATCACCGCCGATACGGCATACGCCACAGCAATAGCCTGCAAAGTATTGGAATATAAATATATACGGTCAAATTCAAGACTCAATAATCGACCTTGACAAATCATTCCGAATATCCACAATACGACCACTCTGCGCAAAATGCGCCACAAAGCAGAAGGATAGTTACGCTCCTCGCGCATACGCCCCAATGCAAACGGAATCGTTATACCTGTCATAAATACAAACAACGGCATAATGATATCCCAAGGCGAAAAGCCTTCCCACTCCATATGATTAAATAACCAAGAGCAATCGTTAAGCCATGGCACATCTACGGTTTTAATAAATCGTCGTACGAGAGGACCAACAGCCACCAAAAAGAACAGGTCTGCACCACGCAATACATCTAATGATTCAAGGCGTTTCTTCATAAGTTAGTTTAGTTTAGTTTGGTGCAATTATCTCTATTTGAATGGGGAATCAGGCTCCTTCGACATCACCCAATAGAATATGCGGTCAAGTAATGATGGTGCAAACTTCTTGACAAAATGTGTGGCTCGTCCCTCCGCCTCCATAAGGCAGAGCCTTTTACGCTTGGCAATACCCTCCGCCACAATGCGTGCAACCTCCTCGGCAGTCATCATCTTGCCCTCCTCGCGCGGAGTTGTACCCTGCGCCGAGCCATCAGCTGTCAATGCAGAAAAACGCACATTCGAAGAGGTAAATCCCGGACAAGCGACCATTACATGCAGTCCCTTCTTTATATTTTCGATACGGATTGTTTCGAGCAGTCCTGTCATTGCAAATTTCGATGCCGAGTAGCCCGTTCTACCGGGTAAGCCATGCAATCCTGCCACCGAAGATATACCCACCAACGAGCCTTTTGAGGCTTGCAGATATGGCAGTGCATATTTTGCACAATATACTGTACCCCAGAAATTTACATCCATCAGTCGGTGTAAGACCTTCGTGTCCACATCATCGAAAATTGCTCGCATCGAGATACCTGCATTACAAATCAGCACATCTACCCCGCCAAAAACTTCGACCGCCTTATCAATAAGGCGTTTGCAGTCGTACTCCTTCGTAACATCGGTAGCAATATATGCTGCCTCGCCACCCTCCGTTTCGATAATCTGTGTAAGCAGAGCGAGCTTCTCCTCGTTGCGTGCGCCAAGCACCACCTTCGCGCCCATCTTCGAATATAATCGTGCCATAGCCTCGCCAATACCTGACGATGCACCCGTAATAACTACGACCTTTCCATTTAATGCGTTTTTCATATCTCTATATCTCTATTTTTAGTCCATCATAAGCAAACTCCACACCTTCGGGCAATCGCAAATTTGCCACACAATGCAGCCCTATATCGTGAGACATATGTGTCAGATAAGCCCTCTTTGGAGCTACCTTTTCGATAAGTTGCAACGCCTCCTCAACCGAGAAGTGTGAGTCGTGAGACTCAAAACGCAACGCATTCACCACCAACACCTCAACGCCATTCAGTTTCGCACACTCCTCCTCACTAATTTGCTTGAAATCGGTCAGATAAGCCAATTTGCCGAAGCGAAATCCAGTAATCTCAAAACGAGAATGTTCTCCCCTTATAGGAACAATCTCCACCCCTTCAATATCAAATGGCGTAACACCAAACTCATGTAACTCCATTTGCGGTACGCCACGATAAGGATTTGACGAAAAGGCATAATCGAAATCTTTGCGCACACAACAACATGTATCGTGCGAACCGTAGATATGCACGGTGTGTATTTCGCGCGGATAATCGACAAAGTTCAAGGCTCGTACATCATCAAGACCACCGATATGGTCTTTATGTTTGTGAGTCAGAAGAATTGCCGTTATATGGGAAATGCCCTCGCGTAACATTTGCTGACGAAAGTCGGGACCCGCATCAACGATAAATCGCTTGTCACCCACCTCAACCATTGCCGAAGTACGCAGTCTATTATCGCGTTTATCTGCCGAACAGCACACCGCGCAATCGCAACCAATGACCGGCACTCCTTGCGAAGTACCTGTACCGAGAAAAGTCAGGCGCAATATTCTATTACATGGCTTCATTTTTGCTCTTTCGAGGTGAAACAACACTACAAAGATACGATTTTTTTGGATAATTGAGAATAAAAGTGTAACTTCGCGGTGTTAATTAACACAAAATAATCTATTTATTATGGCTTACAAAATTTCAGATTCGTGTATCGCATGCGGTACTTGCATCGATGAGTGTCCGGTTGAGGCTATTTCTGCCGGTGACATCTATGTAATCGATGCTGACAAGTGCATTGAGTGTGGCGCATGTGCAGGAGTGTGTCCTTCCGAGGCTATCAGTTTGTAGTCTGACGGAAGCCAAAGAAGAAGGGCGACCAAAAAAACTTGGTCGCCCTTCTTATATGTGTCAGGAAAACCATCTACTTTCTATTGCAGATATTGTTGTAGTAACAATTGACGCACACATTCGTATCCTCTGTTCTCGAAAACGGAATTGTCCTATCGAAAATATGCTCCAACACGCCACATATCTCGCGCTCAAACTCTTCGGCACATTCAGAATAGGCATTGAGAATGTTAGTCTGCTTCGATGACGATTTTTCTATAAACAGCGGGGAGTAATCCTCCTTGACCATACTGCCTACATAGTACAACTCGGGACGAACATCACGATTAAATCGTTTGGATAGCATCATCGAATAGAGAAGCGTGTTGATGATATTCGAGTGGCGATTACGCATTATCGGCATGCCATTGAATAGCGACTCTATGCTTTTATATGTCAGAGCCTCCTTTCCCGTTTTGTAATCAATAACCCGCAACATTCCGTTATTCAGAGAGTCTACGCGGTCGGCACGCCCCTCTATCTTAACATCAAATCGCTCTGTGCCGACCTCTATCGGAAGCGTTATATCCATATCGTACTCCGTCTCCATAACAGAGAAATCGTGATGTTTGATGTCGTAGTTCAATAGATTGGTATTCAGATACTCATACACTATATTGCGGATGATATGCAACTCGCCACGAAGCTGAGGCAGTGGCTCTCCCTCTTTCAAATTGAAATAGACCTTGGCAATAGCTGCATCGACACATCTTTTGACCTCGCCACTTTCGCGCATCTCCTCCAAACGCTTGTCGGGCTCAGCATCTCCTTCGAGTTGAGCATATAACAAATCGGCCGCTTTATGGAATATATTTCCAAAGGTTAAAGCATCTACCGACTCCTCCAACTCATCTTCTTGACGAATATACTCAATGTAATTGAAATAGAACTGCAACGGACACTTCACATAGGTTGATATTGCCGTTGGTGAGAGTCCCTTATCGCGAGTATATCGCAACACTTTATCGAATATCTCCGGACTCTTCTCCACCACAATCTCGCTCTCATCTTGCGACAGCGACACCTCTACTCCGACATTCGTATGTGTAATATCGAAATCTGTCTCGTACTCCAACTGTCGAATGTAGCGACTCGGCTCTCCCGTGCTATTGTTGTTCGTCATCGTAGAATAGACCATATATACCCTCTCGGCACGCTCAATAAGGCGATAGAAGTAGTAGGCATAGACACCTTCATGATGCTCGGTAGTAGGGATATCGAAGCCATAGCGCAGACTATACGGAATAAACGACTTGTCTGTGGCGTGAGAGCCCGGGAAATTACTATCATTCATCGAGAGCAGAATAACATTCTTAAAGTCGAGATTTCGCGTTTCGAGAATACCCATAATCTGCAAACCCTCCAACGGTTCACCCGTAAATGGAGCTTTTGCACCCTGCAAATATCGCCTCAAAAGTGAGTTATACAACTTATCCGGCTCTTCTATCTGACACTGTTCCAGAATATTATGTAATCTCTCAATCGCCTCCTTTGCCATAGTCAGAAACTCATTGCGATAGAGGTCATCGTCATTGCAAGGTGTTGCAAAAATTGCATCTATAATCTCGGAGAGATAGCGCGATTGCTCGCACCAATTTATCGTCTTACAAAATAGGCGTTGCAATAGAGGTGTAGCTGCCACCAATGATGCCGGCACATAAAAATGACGATGTTTTATTATCCTCGCTCTCAACGATTCGCATACATCGGGTGCTGTTGCGACAATATATGGATGTGACAATAGTCCGACAACATCGGCATGATAGAAAGTTGCTACACCCTGCTTATCGTATTGCGAATGTTTCTGCAACGAGAGCAGTCGTTCCACAAAGGAGTAGGCAAAGGTCTTGCTCAATGGGTAGCCCATAGTAACATTTATTGCCGATTCTGCTGCGTTATCCCCCTCTACATTTTCGCTTCGCCTCTTAAACTTATCGGGTAACGCATATAGTAACGGCATCAGCAGATTTTCATCAGTGAGAACAATAGCCGTATCCTTATCCAAGATACCTCCATTGCGTGCCGCAATATCCTCCAATACATCTATTACACATTGACACTGTGCCACCGATGAAGATGTTGAAAGTACATCAATAGAGCCGATTTTATTGAAATTATCGTGGGATATACCTCTCTCCTCGCCAAATATCTCGACATTTTCACGAACAAACATTCCTGCCTCTTGGAATTTGTTGTTCTTGTAGTAGTTGTCGTAATCCCAATAGAACTCACTTTGTCCACAATTTTGGATATGGCGCAAAAGTCGTTTCTCACAAGTGGAGAGGGCATTAAATCCGATAAAAGCGTAGCGATTGCCTTGTGGCAGTTCTACCTCTCCCCTATCCAGACGCTCAACCGCCTCGCGATATATCATTCCCGTATAGCCTACATTCATCTTGCGAAGATTGGCTCGAAACTCTTCGTATATCGTACCAAGCGTACTCCATATCTCCAAAAATCGACTCTTAACGGAGTCCTCTTTAACGATTTTATCGTCCGTACCGACAATGGTACGCCAAAAGCGATTTATCATCATCACCTGCTCGGGGGTGAGATAACTCATATCTGCCTCCAACTCCTTCAAATCTCGGATATTGGAGAATAGTTGCGAGGCATCAACATCATATTTGTCGAGCATATCGAAGTCCGACACAAGTATCTCACCCCAAGAGTAGAACTCTTCAAAGTTCTCTTTGTGATATCGGGAATAGACCTTGTACAACTCCGCAACAAGGCGCAATCTATCCACCTTGTCGAGTCCGGAACATTGGCACATCAAATCATCTATCGAGGCATATTCCGGCTCCCAGACAGGACGAACAGCAACCTTCGCCAACGCCTCTGCCAAAAATAATCGGGCGCGTTTGGTCGGAAGAAGTATCGTCAATGACGACACCTCGTCTCCATATTTTTCATAGAGTCGTAAGGCAACCTCTTCGAGAAATGTAGCCATAAGAGTTTCGTTTACGAAATTCTACGGATATGTTTTAGTTGATATTGATGATTTCGCCACCGAAGATTGCGGTATGGTCGCGCAAAATTGCAGGATATCCCTTATACAACAACTTCGCTCCTGTGGAGGTGGTAGCCTCCAACCTCTCGGACACAACTATACGCACCTCTGATGAGTGCGACACCTCTATCGTAGATGATACGGTAGAGAGTTTACTGCCATCAACTTTTGCCGTAGAGACACGCATGGTGAGATATTTGGTATCTCCGCCAATAGTCAGGCGACTCACACCCGTACACTCTACTGCCGTATCGAGAGTTTTGATATCGAGCGACACCATAGCTCCGCCAGAGACCGACAAGTCGAAAATCTTAGCATCTATAACATCCTCAAATTCAGCCTTTGCATGAGCGATACGAACTTCGCGCAAAGAGGTATAATAGATTGTAATATCAGTGACGGAAGTACGCTTCGGATCGCTCTTTTCGCTTACGACAAGCACGCCCTTCCTATCTATCTCGAATTTGAATTTCGAGGTAACATTTCCCTTCGTATCGTATGTAATACGCAACTCATCAGTCGCACTCACCTTCTTAAACACAACATTCATCGGGCCGTCAATCTTTACGGTATTGAATGCCATGAGCCAATCTGTCTTCGGGAGTGATACCACCTGTTCAACGGGTGCTGCCGGAGAGGTCGAAGTTACACTCTGTGCAGAGACCGAGCAGAATAGCATTGCCAATATAGATGTGATGAAAATTCGTCTCATAAATCTAACTTTTTACCATTTGAGTATGCAAGTTACAACTTTTTTCACAAATAGCCAATTTTTTAATCTTTAATTTGTAACTTTACCTCAAAATTGATGCGATGCGTTCAAAATCAGACACACACAGAGCCGTAATTGTGCCGGCAAGTGCAGGTTCGGGCAAGACCTTCCGTATTACACACGAATACATCTATGATGTGCTTCGCGACAGGTATAATGAGGAAGGGCAACCATATTTTGACCTATCGTTCTATAAGCGAATACTTGCTGTAACCTTCACAAACAAGGCGACAGCAGAGATGAAATCCCGTATATTGAACGAAATTCACATACTTGCATCGGGGCAAAAGAGCGAGCATCTGGAAGATTTAATACACGAAACCTCATTAGACGAGGCTACCATTCGCAATCGTGCCAAGATTGTACGCGCCTCAATTTTGCACGACTATTCACACTTCACAGTACTCACAAACGACACCTTCTTCCAACGCATATTGCGAGCATTTATGCGAGAATTGAGCGTAGATGTCAACTTCTCTACCGAATTGGACACAGATGCCATACTCGCAAAAAGTATTGATGCTCTCATAGACAGCATCACCGAGAATGATGATTTGAACAGATGGGTGGGCGATATGATTCAAGAGCGCATTGACGAGGGAAAGAGTTGGAACATTCGCAACGCGCTATCATCGCTGACAGGCGAGATTTTCAACGAGGCTACAAGAGATATCATCAATAATAGTGCCGACCGCAACGAGTTAAAACGCTCCATATCGGAGTTTGCCGCCTTGGTCAAAACGCGCAGTGATGCATTCAAAGCAAAGGGACAAGCCGCACTCGCTACAATTCGTTCACGAGGTTACAAACACAGCGATTTCTCGAATAGTTTCACAACATTCTTCGAGGGCGTAGCCAAAGATAGCGTCAGCGAGATTGGGGCTCGTGTAATAGGCCACCTTTCAGATGCTCCCGAGTCGTGGTTCAAAAAGGGAACGGCAACACCCGACAAGATTGAGTTGGCAACCATTTTGCAGGGAATATTGGTCGATATATACGAAGACTTTATCGGACTCGCCGATTACAACATCGGGTTCTCTACTCTCAAAAATACGCTACATATTCTCCAAAATAACTATCGCATATTTGCCATATTGGGTGATTTGCAGGAGAAGATAGATGATGTTTGTCGTGAAGATAACGCCCGATTACTCTCCGAAACAAAACATACGATTGCAGGTTTTATCTCGGAGTCTGACGCGCCATTCATCTACGAGAAGGTGGGTAGTCACTTCGAAAAATTTATGATTGATGAGTTTCAGGACACATCTGTCAAGGAGTGGAACAATTTTCTGCCTCTATTGCGCAATGCTATTGCCCAATCATCAGACACTTCGGTACTTATAGTGGGAGATGTTAAGCAATCGATATATCGTTGGCGCGGTGGAGATTGGAGTATTCTTGGCAGTGAGGTAGCAAAGAGTCTGCCCGATAGCATATCAAAGCCTTTGGGTGATAATTGGCGTAGTCTGCCAAATATCGTAAATTTCAACAAATCGTTCTTTCGCAAGTTGGTGGATTACGAGAACGAAGTACTTAACAGCGTGATTGACAACGCCGATGAGAACAACCTCATCTCGGAAGAGTGTCAAAATGAGTTATACGACATCGTAAGTTCTGCATATCAAGACATAGAGCAGACCGCCAAGCGTACAAATACCCAAAATAAAGGTTTTATCTCGATAACGGCACCGGCAGATGGAGTAAAAGCGGGCATCGAATTGGTCGGAGAAAACGGAATGCCCCTCTACATTGAACGCATCAAGGAGGTTTTGGAACGAGGTTTCCTTCCTCGTGATATCACCATTCTTGTCCGCAAGAATGATGATGGCAGGAGCGTAGCCAATGAGTTGCTGCGATACCGCGACCAATTCCCGAAGGAGTTGTGGTTCGAGATAACTACGGAGGAGGCTTTAAGTCTTGCCGCTTCGCCTGCCGTAAAGCTTATTATTGCTATAATGCGTCTATCGATAAATCGCAACGATGCCGCTTCGCTGACGCTATACAACTATCTGCATCATCACACCCTTACCAACATCGCACTCAACGATGAAGACAACCGCTTTCTTGACTCCATTCGCACGATGTCGCCGGAGGAGGCGTTTGAGCATATCGTAATTAGGCATAATGAAGAGTTGAAGGGGCATACTGCCTATGTAATAACTCTCCACGAGCATATCACCAGCTTCTCAAATGGTAGAGCAGAGGATATAGCCCTCTTCGAACAGTGGTGGAGTGAGCATGGAGAGAAACTATCTATAAGGGTTGAGCGCAACGACAGAACCATCGAAATTATGACCATTCATAAAGCGAAAGGCTTGGAGAATAAGGTAATAATAATACCGTTATGTGCGTGGTCGTTATCGCCGAAAAGTTCAGATATTATATGGGAGCAACCTGCTCCGAAAAGGGGGGAGTTATCGGGCATAGACAAATTTCCTGTACCTTACAGCAAGCAGATGGCAAACTCATTCTTTGCAGATGGCTACTACCGCGAACTGATATATTCGGCTGTCGATAACCTGAATATGCTCTATGTTGCCACAACACGAGCAAAAGAGCAACTTCACATATTTCTTCCAAACATAGAAAAGAGGGTTAACCGAGTCGATTGGCTGATACTCGAAAACTACGCCAACGAGATGAAGCAGGTCGGAAACCGCGCTTACTGTACCCTCGAAATTGGCTCATTCGATGGTCCTGAGCCAAAGATGGGTGGCGAAAGGAGTATTGTACAAAATAAAATTATCAAGAAACATAGTGCTTCACCTACCTCTCTCAAATTCCGGACATCACTTTCGCACTACTTCGCAGAGGATAAGGGCGATATGTCGCCACGCAGTATGGGAATAAAGTTGCACCGCATCTTCGAGAAGTCCTCTACCCGCGAAGAGATTTTTGCGGCTATAAACAAGATGGTTGCAGGCGGAGAATTAAGCAACGAAGAGGCTGTCTTGTTGCGAGAGAATATCATCACAACACTCGACACCACAGTTGCAGGAGAGTGGTTTGACGGCAGTTGGGAGCGACTATATCGCGAACGCAACATTATTCGCCCGCACGACTCCTCGAAGCGTCCCGACAGAGTTATGACGCGCCAACACGAGGCGGTAATTATCGACTACAAATTCGGCAATGAGAGTAATGCCTACCACAAACAGATTAAAGGGTACATAAACGAACTGAAAGAGATGGGTTACACCTCCATAAAGGGTTATCTGTGGTATGTTCCAACAGGAAAGATTGTCGAAATTGAGGCGTAGAGATTGATTTTTGACTATTTAATGTTATCTTTGTGAGATGAATTTCGGAATTTTAAGAATAATACCCAAGCAATATCGTGCAAAAGGGGTGGGTGTTGCCGCCTCTATCTTCGTACGCGCTCTGCTGAACTTTGTCGGTTTGGCGGCATTGTTGCCCGTATTGTACCTTATTCTCGATTCGGAGAGTATTCACTCCAACGCCATTATGCAGAGCATATATCAGAGCCTTGGTTTTGCCTCCGACCAGCAATTTGTCGTAGCCGTAGCAGTGGCAGTAGTGCTGTTTATAGTGGTTAAAAATCTCGTAAACCTCCTACTCTATCGCGTTGAACGCGACTATATCTACACGCTCTATCGCAAACTCTCTCGCCAACTCTTTATCGGATACTTCGCGCAGGGTTTGCAGGCTATGAAGGCGGAAAATTCGGCTATCCTATCTCGCAATGTAAATGTCGTATGTTACACCTTTATTACAGGCGTTCTACGACCTATGGCAACCCTTGCAAGCGAGGTGCTGCTACTGCTGATGATTTTTATCTCGATTGCGATATACTCGCCACTTGGCGCACTGCTCGCTGTGGCAGTATTTATCCCCGTTGCGTGGCTCTATTTTGCACTTATGCGTTACCGTCTCGACCGCTATGGCAATGTCGAGAATGAGGCTCAACGCCGTAAGTATCGCGATGTAATCGAGACCTTCCGAGGTTTTGCCGATATAGAGATTAACAACGCTTTCGAGCATCAACTCTCTCTATTTGACCGAGAGTTGGATACTATCATTAAGGTTGGTCGTAAAAATGCCACTATCTCAATGTTGCCTCAAAACCTCACCGAGACGGGTTTGGCAATAGGTATGGCTCTACTCCTATGCCTTGGCACAGGATTGGAGTCGGCAGATATGAAGATGTTGTTTGGCGTCTTCGCGGTTGCGGGATTAAGACTACTCCCTTCGGCTCGCAATATAATGGGTGCATGGAGCGCATTGCGATATAATCGTTATACGATTGATATATTGAACAAATCTCATGAAATGGAATCGAAACACGATAAACATACCTCCGAACGACTATCTTTCAACGATAAAATAGAGGTGCGCAATCTATCATTTCGCTTCGACAATGGCACTCACGATACCTTGCACGACCTCTCTTTGACGATTGGCAAGGGAGAGAAAGTGGGCATAAATGGTGAGTCGGGAGCGGGAAAGACCACCCTGCTCAACATCTTGCTCGGGCTCTATGCTCCAACCGAAGGTGATATTCTTATTGATGGCGAGAAGTTGCAAGGCGAGCGCATACGCAAGTGGCAAAACAGCATAGGCTATGTGTCACAGAGTACATTCCTTGCCGACAGCACCATACTCTCGAATATAGCTCTCGGTTGCGATACCGAAGATATTGACATGGAGCGCATTAACGCGATTATTGAGGCGGCATCGCTCTCGGAGTTTGTGGCATCGTTGCCAAAGGGTGTTCACACGCGCATCGGTGAGTGCGGCTCACTCCTTTCGGGTGGTCAGCGTCAGCGTATAGGCATTGCTCGCGCACTCTACAAGCAGGCGGATATTCTCTTCTTCGATGAGGCAACATCCTCACTCGATAACGCTACGGAGCAGAGTATAAATCGTGCTATTGAGCAACTCTCTGCCTCTAACAAAAATTTGACAATAGTAGTCGTGGCACACCGCGATAGTTCGCTCGGTTACTGCGATAGAATTATTACACTCGACAAACAAAACATCTGATATGGATTACCGTATAGCCGATTTCCTACTCCGCACCGAAGGGGCTCATAGCGACATCGCTGCATGTGGTCTGCGAGGCTTCAAACCTTTTGAGGTTGAGAGCGATAGAACGACAGAGCCCACAATGTTGTTGCGTATGGATAGCCCGATAGATGAGGCGGATTACCCCGCAACAAAGGTTATTCACGCCTTCGACTTCGAGCAAAAGTATGCTTGGGGTGAGTTGGCGCGATATGCCACAGGTTATCGCTTCAAGATGGTGCGTGACGACAAGACTTTTCTGCTCGTAAAGGAGGATAACTCGAATATAGTGGAGAGTACGCTCGGTCGTTACGAGGAGGCTGACCCTTCGCTTGTGCGTTTCGGTATCTGGATAATGTTGGGTATTATAATCGCACCTATGGGAGCTATTGCAATACACTCCTCCGTTGCGGTGAAGAGTGATGAAGGCATACTATGCCTTGGAGAGTCGGGAACAGGCAAGAGTACCCACACCCGCCTATGGCGCGAAAATATCGAGGGTGCAAAACTCCTCAACGATGATAGCCCGATAATCCGTATGATTGATGGCAAATGTATAGTATATGGCTCGCCTTGGAGCGGAAAGACCAACTGCTATGTCAATAAATGCGTACCCGTACGCGCCTTAATACGCCTATCGCAAGCTCCGCACAACAAGATCCGCCGATTGCCTGCACTCGCAGCTATCGGTGCTATTCTGCCTTCGTGTCCACCGGCTTTTGCATACGATAGCGCATTGCAAGACCATATCTGTAACACCGTATCGGGCATAATATCTTGTACTCCTATCTACCACTTGGAGTGTCTGCCAAATGCTGCTGCTGCGGAGTTATCTTACTCAACAATCTTCAAGCAATAGAGGATGAAAGAGGCTCGTTCCATATCTAATCGCGAACTTTTTTCGATTGTACGCGATACCCTTCTCGAAGGCAAGACCGTGCGCGTTGCCGTAAAGGGCGAGAGTATGCTACCATTCTTTCGCAGTGGCTCGACCATTACGCTACGCCCCGTACGCAAGGAGGATATCCGCAAGTATAATGTCGTGATGGCTGATGCAGGTCACGCCTTTGTTGTACATCGTATTATCGAGGTCGGAGAGGAGTCGGTAACCCTCTTTGGCGATGGCAATATCAAGGGAACAGAGTGTGTTTCGCATGACAAAGTTTATGGCGTGGTCGATTGCTCGGCTCTGCATCTATTCTTCGCCAAGATTTGGCTATGGCTACGCCCCATACGCCGCTACCCTCTCGCAATTTTCCGAAGAGTAATGTAGAGATAAAAGGTTATGATGCAAAAAAAAGGAGTCGCAATTGCAACTCCTTTTTCTATTGTTGTTAAGAACTACTACTTCTTCTTCAACAAGTCACGAATCTCGGTCAGCAAGACCTCCTCCTTCGATGGTGCAGGTGGTGCAGCAGGTGCGGCAGGCTTCTCCTCCTCCTTCTTCTTCAAGTTCGAGAGGCGATTCATCAACTTCACAAGCAAAAATACACAGAATGCCAAAATTGCAAAGTCAATACACTGCTGGATAAATGCGCCATAGTTCCAATATACAGGTTCCGATGGCACTGCACCCTCATTCACAACCGACACGGCTGCATCTTTGAGCGCAGCAAGATTAACCTTCAAGTCCTTGAAATCGACATTGCCAAGCAACATTCCGATTGGCGGCATCAAGATATCATTTACCAACGAGGTAACAATCTTACCAAAAGCACCACCGATGATAACACCGACTGCCATGTCCATTACATTGCCTTTAAGTGCAAACGCCTTAAATTCCTTCAAAAATCCCATAAGTCTAAGTTTTTATTAAAAAATTGACAATTGACAATTGATAATTGACAATTAAAGGTATTCATTTATTATATTATCCTACGATAAGCAACACCGCATCAGTTGCAACATTCTCTCCCTCGGCTACAAGCACCTGTTGCACAGTTCCGTCATAGTCCGAAGTGATGGAATTTTCCATCTTCATCGCCTCCAATACGGCAACCTCGTCACCTGCCTTAACTGCATCACCAGCCTTGACTTTCAACGAGATAACACGACCAGGAAGCGGAGCAACAACCTTATTGCCAACAACTGCCTTTGGTGCGGCGGTCTCAGCCTTCGGTGCAACAGGAGCATCGCCCAACTCAATAAGCACTGCATCAGTTGCAACATTCTCGCCTGCTACGACCAAAATCTGCTTAACATATCCCGCAGCGTCCGAAGTGATAGAGTTCTCCATCTTCATCGCCTCCAAAACAGCGACCTCCTGACCTACTGCAACAGCATCGCCAACCTTTACCTTAAACTCAATAACTTTACCCGGAAGTGGAGCAACGATGGTGTGACCGGTAATTGGTTGAGCCTTTGGCTCTGCCGCAGGTGCAGCCTCAGCCTTTGCAGGAGCCTCGGCAGCGACCTTTGCCTGATAAGCCTTAGTCTTTACGCCTGTAAGATAAGGTTTTGCAACGAGTGGGAACAATTCGAGCAACAACTCCTCCTTCTCGTTCTCTGCCAACTTCACACCGCCTGCCTCCGGCAACTCTGGGTTTGGTTGGTGCTGATACTTCGAGATATCGTAGTTACTCTCCTCGCGAACACCGCAAATCTTGAAGCGGAATTCAGGGTCAATCTTCACAGGTGTTGTACCATATTCGCCCTTTACAAGGTTTACGAACTGATTGTTCTTTGTGGTGTACATCGGGCGACCTGCCTTCAAGTCGAGAGCGCAATTCACTGCTTGTGCGCCCACAATCTGCGATGTAGGGGTTACGAGTGGTGGCAAACCCGCCGAAAGGCGCACCTCAGGAATCAACTCCATAGCCTTTGGCAAGATATCCTCTGCCTTCAACGCCTGCAACTGTGCAACCATATTCGAGTACATACCGCCCGGAATCTCCGCCTCCTGAACGAGTTTGTTAGGTGCAGGGAAGCCGAAGTAAGCCTCAATCTTCTGTGCTGCATCGAGCAGAGTTGCAAAGTCCTCCTTCTCGGCAGCAGCAACTGCACGATTGAGTTGCTCCTCAACCTCCGCAGGAGTAGCGTCAGTGAGTGGATTGAATGGCTTTGGAGCAGGCTTATCCTTTCCAAATACCGAAACATTCAACTCGGTGCGAATACCCTTCAACTGCTCGTTAATCTTTGCGACAGCCTCCATATTTACGCCCATATCGATACCAAGCTTCTGGCAGAAGAGATATACCAACTCCAATGCAGGAGCTCCCGTACCGCCACCAAACCACCAACAGTTGGTATCAACAACATCAACACCTGCTGCGATAGCGGCATAGACCGATGCCAAGCCATAGCCAGGAGTACAGTGTGTATGGAAATCGACAGGAATACCCGTTGCAGCCTTCAACTTCTTGACGAGTGCGCTAACGCGGTGTGGCGGAATCAATCCCGACATATCCTTAATAGTAATCATATCGGCACCGAGAGCAGCCAACTCCTTCGCCTTCGACACGAAGTACTCATCTGTAAATACAGGAGCAGGATTCTTCTTGCCCATCAACTTCTGCCAGAACGACAACTTCGGATACTTAGGGTCAACGGTGTAGCAGACTGCGCAGTCGGCAATACCGCCATACTTCTTTACATATTTAATGGTAGATTTTACATTCTCGACATCGTTCAAGCAGTCAAAGATACGCATAATACCCAAACCACTCTCGATAGAGTTACGGCAGAAGCCCTCGATGATTTCGTCGGTATAAGGGGCATATCCAAAGAGGTTACGACCACGCGAAAGTGCAGTGAGTTTAGAAACATCGCCGACCTCTTTCTTAATGCTTTCGAGGCGATACCAAGGATTCTCGCCGAGGTAACGCATTACCGAGTCAGGTACTGCACCACCCCACACCTCCATAGCGTAGAAGTGCGCATCTTTGTAGTAAGGTAACACACGCTCGATTTCCGCCTGTGTCATACGGGTTGCAAAAGAGGACTGCTGTCCGTCACGCAAAGTCAAATCTCTGATTTTAAGAGTCTTAGCCATAATTTTAAGGTTATTTGTTATTTCTTGTTAATTATTTTCAAATATTGGTAATAACAAAGTTAATAATTTTTCGCAAAAAACAACAAAAAACACGCAAAAAAGTTAAACAAAAGAGAAAATATATATTTCAAATAAAGATTAAAGAGGACACCGGTTTATCAGTGTCCTCTTTAATCTTTGTAGCGGGAGAGAGACTTGAACTCTCGACCTCATGATTATGAATCATGCGCTCTAACCAGCTGAGCTATCCCGCCATTGCGTTTAAGCGAGTGCAAAGATAAGCGAAATTTCCATTTCCGCAAAATCTTTTTACATTTTTTTATCTTATCAGAACGATTTTTTACCACTTTGGGCGAATACCCACATATATCTCGAAATTTATACCCGGCATTGGGTGCGATAGCACCGATATATACTCCTCGTTGAAGAGGTTATTTATAGTACCTTTGAGCGAGAGGTCTGCCCAGCGGAAGGAGAATTGCTTCTCCAACTCGATATTATTCATAAAGTATGGTGGCAGTTTGCCCGTTAAGGCTACATCGTTGCTCGACATTGTAAATCGCTCGCCATAATGACACCACTTATACAATAGCGACCACGAACGGAACGACAATCGCCCTGTAACCGAAGATGAAAAGCGTGGCACATAAGGCAACTGCTTGCCTATCGAGTTATCGCCTGCCGAGATTGGCGCACCAACATTTACCGAAGGTGTCCAAGCTGCCGAGCCGTTCAGCTCCAATCGCCAATCCTTCGCCAAGCGCACAGAGAGCGATGCTTGTGCCTCCACGCCGTAGGAGTGTACTTTTTTGACATTGCGGGGCGAGAAGAAGCCCTTGTTTGTCGGCAACCACAAAATCCAATCGTCAATCCACGACTCAAACCACGAAGCCGAGAGTTTTAGTTTATAAATATCCTTGCGCCCCACCTCGCTCGAAATACCGGCATCGTAACTCCAACCCGTTTCGCTGCGGAGGTCGGGATTTCCTCCCGGGCGGAAGTATAAATCGTTGAGCGATGGCGCACGATGGTTGCGCGAAGCGGAGGCTCGGAGCATTATGTTTCCTTTTTGCGATACGACACCCTCGACCGCTATAACGGGTATTGGAAGAGTCCACTCTTGCCCATACATCTCTTCACGCAGTGTCGCTGCAACACCCAATCTCTCAATCGGTTGCCAGCGAGCTGATACCACAGCCGAGAGTTCGGCACGGTCGGCACTATAACCCACTGCACCGTCAGATGAGCGGACAAGATTCTCGTGTAGTGTAATATCGCCCGACAACAGCACATTCGCCTCCTCGAATGAGTAATTGCCAGATACCGAGGCGTAAATCGTATTGATACGACTTCGGGAACGGGTTGTCGAGACATTATTGTAACTATAATCGTAACCGAGCCAAGAGTAGATATATCCCGCCTTTGCCCCCACTCGCCAATTATGGCGAATATGGTCGTAACCGACAACTCCTCGGAACGAATTTTCTCGCTGATAATTCTCATATTCTGGCGAAGAGCCATAGTCGGTAGTCAGCAGAGGCAACTCACGATAAGAATTTGTGTACCACGCATTTAGCGACAAGCGGTCGCCACTTTTTGTCTTGTAATACAACTCTTGCAGCAGGTGTGTATCACGAAAGGCAGCGTTGCGGTTGCGCTCCACGGGATAATACTGACCGATGATATTATTCTCCGCATCGTAGATATTCTCTTTCTTGTCGTAGTTGCGGTAGCGATAGTTGTTTTTCGATGTCGAAAAGACCACTCGTGTAGAGGAGTGCCAACGCCCCTTGCCGTAGGTCAGACGCAAAAAATCGTCAAAAGTCCAAAATGAGCCTACGCCCTGCACAAAGTGTAAGCCGAAACCCTCCTCCGCAGTTGGCTCGGTAGCCAGTTTTACCGCACCACCCAAGCCTCCGCCCGACTCGGTAATCGAAGAGGAGCCGTGCAGAAGTGTTGCCTTATCGACCAAAAACGATGGTATCATCGAAAAGTCGGTCATTCCGAGCATCGGCGAATTTATGCGCAGACCATTCCACATCACCTGTGTATGCGATGGCGAAGTACCTCGGAACGACACGGTCGATAGGGTTGCACGACCGCTATTTTTAACAAAAATCGAGGAGTTGAACGAGAGAATATCCGCCATCGAAAGCGAGATATTTTGATGTAGCATTGCCGAGTCGATTTTGGTCTGCTCCACTCCTATATCGCGCATCGGTCGGCGAGCCGTAACGGTTACATCGGGAATCTCCAAGCCATCACGCAGCCAATCTCGCTCCTCTGCCCGGACAGACAGAGAAACAACGAGAAACAACAATATGAAAACTCCCTTGCGCATTATCTTTTCCAACAAAAATCACCTGCAATAATGCCCGTAGTGAATGAGTCCAACAACTCGCCTTCGCTCGAATAGCGATAGATAATCGAGCGTTGCTGATAGTCGAGCGCATCGCCCACATAGACCTCCTCCGTATCGGGAGCAACACCCAAGGCGTAGTAGAGCGAGAGGGTTGCCCCTTCAATAGGTCGGATAAATGGCTCTGCCGGCAACTCCGCAGCATCAATCGACATACGCCATACGCCACCATCAATCCAATAGAGCATATCGCCTTTGTCGTTGATTTTCAGGCGCGAAGCCGAGCGCGTGGCATTGTCTGAACTATTCAGACCGAGTTCAAACACTCGCTCCACCTCCAAATTTTCGGGGTTTATGCGATATAATTTCGCCGGCTCGTAGCCTATTGCGTTACCCTCGTAGCCGCCATCGCTGACAACCCACAATTTGCCGTTTTTATCTGCCACAATCGACTTCGGTTGCAAGCCTATATCCTTATAGTCCACCACTTTATCGGCACGAGTGTCAATTTTTAAGATGCGTTTCTGGTACGACCAACAAGCGACATAGAGGTAGTCACCCAACAGCACCATCTGCTCGGTTGAGCCGGTGCGATATTCGGTTGTCATCGGGCAGATAATCTCACCTGTAATCTGGAATATTTTGGGATTTACTACGATTATGCGGTCGCTGTCAATTTGTGAAATATACGCCTTTTCGTCAGATGCAAAGACGATATAACGAGGTGATGGTAAGTCGGTTATGCGCCCCACCTCACGAAAGGTTTCTGTGTCAATGGCAAAAACAACATGCGAGTTATTTACCACTACCCAACCTATACCGTTACGCACTACCATCGACTGTGCCACATCGCCCAACTTCATCGCATTGGCACGATAAAAGACCTCGTTTTCTACGCTCTTGAAGGTGGGGTCGTAATATGATAGTGTCGCACCGCCGTATGTAAAATTGCCCTCATTCGTAATAAATACGCCATTTGCCGTAGCATTGAACTGCTCCGTAAGACCATACTCCCACCTCATACACGAGGAGAGTAACACAGCAAGTATGCAAATAGATATTTGGTGTAGCCGGCGCATTACTCTACGCTGTTATATGATACAAAGCCACGCACCTCGGTCGAGGTTTCGCCAATAGCCGAATGGATTGCATTTGTTGCCGACTGCACCTTTACAAAGTCGATTTGTGGCAAGTTTGCCCTCTCACCTGATGAAGAACGCGCATCACTGATACGAAAACGATTTGCTCTATCGGTCGCTACATCTATCGTACTGAAATTATCGGCATAGCCCCACTCAAAAGCGTGCAGTACCCACTCCTGATTCTTCTCGCTCCACTCGCTATTGTCGGGCAGCAGCGTACCCGAAAGGGTGTATTCGTTATCGGTCACCCACGCAGGAAAATAGTCTTGTCGGTGCATCGAATTGCGCTCAATAATGCCACTTCCGCCCTTGTTGTCGCGCCACGCAATCTCAGTTTCATTGTCTGTGCGTGAATAGGTTATCGAGTAGTCGTGCTTTGTCGTCTCTTTCTCGCTTTCCGAGCCATAGAGTTCAAACCACTCGTCATCTGCCAAGCCGTTCCCGTTTGCATCTTGCGCTACCCACACAACACCGGGCTCTGAACTGCCGTCAAAAGAGTTTCCGTAGATTCCGAAATCATATCCCCCCTCCGAGTTTGCAATCGGCTTCTTGAACTTCACGATAATATATCCGCCAAATCCACCTAACGAAACAAAGTAGCGATTATTGATGCGCTCTTGCGCATAGACGCACGCCTCCTCCATAGAGGTCGCTGTGTATCCCTCATTCACAAACTGACCGGGTGCAGGAAGAAACTCCACCACCTCATACTCCAACTCTTTGGGTGCAGGTTCTTTACCGCCACCTCCATTACCATCTTCAAATGATGCGCAACCACCTACTACCAATAGGGCTGCAACAAGTGCAAACTTAAATATCTTGGACATAAAATGTAAGTTTTATAATCCGATTGCCTGCGGATTGTTAAACAAAAATGCCGAGGTAGGTCTTCTGACTTGTTCCGCAAGGCGCCTTCCCAATCGAAAAAGATCAGTGGCAAAGAGTGCCTTTTTACCCCTTTTTTGCGCAGTGTTGCATCTCCTGACACAACCCTTACGCCCTATGGGGCAGGAACTTACAGCAGCAGGTACTGTTTCGGATTTGCACCGAATTCCGTTTTAATCCGTGCGAGCGTAGCTCTACACCGGAACCTCTGACGATGCAAAGGTAAGAATAAAAAACCGAAAACCGAAACGAAAAACGAACAAAAATATCGTGGGTACATCTGCTGTACCCACGATATCCATTATCAGTTTTCGCGTAACTGCTACTCCTTATTCTTCTTCAACCACTCCAAGCGGCGAAGGTCAGGCAAATGGGTAATCTTAAAGCCCTCGAAACGCGCCTCAAAGCCCTTTCCATCGGGACAAGCCGCCATCATACCGACCATAACGGGGGTATTATCTGCAAGGTGACAATTGCGCATCATCGTGTAGTTTTTGTCATCAAATGAGTAGAAAATCTCCACCGCATCAAGTCGGCGCACCGCCTTAATCCAAATAAAATCAACACTCTTGTCGAGTGTGATGACCGACCAATCGCTTGTGTGGTGGGTTACTACGCACGAGATATTGTATTTGCCGTCAACAAACTCTATACCCGCCTTGATATAGTTCTCTTTGTCGGTGCGCAACATAAGACCTGCTTGGTCGAAACGCACCTTGTAGTCGCCCGAGATTTTCACCTTTACCTCAAACTCGCCACCGCGTGTAGTATAGAGAAACGGGGCATCATCAACAGTAAAGCCGTAGTGCGAGATACGCCAATAGTCGCTTTGAGGAGTTACCTGCATTGAGAGTTGATTGTTTTTGATACTCCACGACTCGGGCTCATTGAACCACTGCATACGGTCGAGTGTCTGCGCCGGCAATGCCATTACCGAGACAACTAACGCCAAAAAGATAAAAATTCTCTTCATAATATGGGTAATTTGTTATTTGATGGTACAAAGATAGTAATTTTATCGATTTTTTACCTATTGGACAAACTATTACCTCTATTAGAAATTGTCGCGATTTCCTCCTCTCTCACGAGGCATACCGCCTAATCCGGCTGGGGTTGAACGATTCGTCTTTCCGCTCATCCCCTCATAATCTGCTATATTCCGCGATGCATTTTTACCAAAGTGGCGCAGATTATAGACAAATTGTACCATTACATAACGACCTACCGTACTACTCAATACATTGCGAGTGAATCCAGAGCCTGTCGAACGAGAGAAGGCTGTGTTTTGATTTAGAATATCGTTTACTCCAATCTGTACCTCTCCTCTGCGGTTTTTGAATAATTGCTTACCGAGGTATAGATTGCAGAGAATATACTGCTCGTTATAGCTATTCGAGAAACCAATGTATTGATGATAGGCTGCATTAGCCGTAAGGGTAAAGCCCGGACCAAATATCCACTTCACCGATGCCGAAGCCGTATGACGGAAGTAGGAGTTTATGGTATCATCTCCGTATGACGATTTAGCAAGGCTATTCCAAGCCTGATTGTATGTTCCACGCCACGAGAGCGTAAAGTCGATATTTTCGGAGATATTGCTGCCTATCGCAAGTCGGAAGGTATAGCCGATATTGTTTGCCTTGTTGATGCTGAAATTGTGATTGGCGACATTTTCGAGCAGTTCGGCTTGGGTGCGACCTGCATCATAAACAGCACTCGGCGTAACCGAATAACCGACATTTGCCGTCATATTGAGATTGCACTTCATAAATGGCAACGGTACTCCGTACGATACATTTGCACGCACCGACCACATACCGCTGATATTCTCGTAAGATGTTATCTGCGTTGGGCGATAAGCCTTGCCGTTCTCGTCTTTCGGTATGATGATACCGTTCATCTCGTCAGGCAACGCCCAACCCTTCGAGTTGTAGAGCGTTGATGAGGAGATTGCATTTTGATAGTACTCTCCTCGAATCATTGCCATAAGGGTCTGTCCCTTATTTGGTAACGAGAGGATATATCTAATACTTCCGCTATGCGAATATTCAGGAGAGAGATTACTATTTCCGACACTTATGTTTCGAGGGGTTGCCACATCGAATATGTTGTGCAGTTGTGTTACACTCGGAGCATCGGAGTTCGAACGGAACTGAATACGCAACGAGTTCTGCTTGTTGAATGCATAGCGGAACATTGCGTGATATTGTACGCTGTGATACTGTTTATTGACAAGGCTCGATATGTTGGCGCCATTTTCGAACTCGCCATTGCGAGAGAGATTTTCGTATAATACTCTAAAAACAAAGGTATTGCGTTTCTTGGAGTAGCGAATGCCCGGACCTACACGATGTGTCAGAGTATTGGTGTAGGAGTTGATGCTCAAAGCCTCGTTTCGGCGACTATCCCCCTTGACAATATAATCTTCATCGGTGTACCACGCACCCTGTTCTTTGCTTTGGTTGCGATAGATGAAATTGTACTGCATTGTCAGAGTCCAATTTCGTGCTATCGGCTCGTTGTAATTCACGCCACCACGAAGATTGTAGGTGTAGGTTGGCACATTGCGATATTCGTAAATCGGGATAAAGAGTAGCGGATTTTCGCGCATATCGTGCCACGACTTACCCTCTCCGAAGTAGTCATTGTAGAGCGATTCGTAAAGTAGGTTGTCAAATGGAATAGGCTCGGCATTATTGGTCATAATCTTGCGTGCTGCGCGATTATCTCGATATCCGGCTCTTGCTGTAATGGTCATTGTTCGCCCCGGAGCACCAAGACGAAGGCGATATTGCAGAAATTCGTTGGCATTGATACCGCGCATACGGTTTTCGCTCGAAGAGGCGGTGTATGATAGTGGTCGGAAGGAGATATTTGTTAAATCCTCCGTATCGAGGTCGGTGTCGTTATTGGAGTAGCCCTCTGTCGTAGTGGTTGGGCGATGCCCCTGATAACTCAATGTCGTACGCGATGTAAGTTGCATATTGCGCGATATTTTCCAATCGATACGAGCATTTAGGCGGTGATTGTTGTTTATCTTCTGCGACTCGGCAAGCGAGTATTGTGTGCCGTATGGCGCAGGATATTCGTACCAAGTTGTTCGCTCCGAGAGATTACGGGTATTAGTATTATTGAAGAAATAGCTACCTTGAAACTTTACCTGCTTGCGCCTACCCCAAGTATCCGAATAGTTTACACCTACGGCATTCACAAGCGCAACTCCCGCTTGTGGGCGTACCATAAATTGTTTGCTATTGCCACGACCGCCCCTTCCCGATGAGTTCACGCCAAGCAAATCCTCGAATGAGAAGTTTTGTTGATTAATATTGTTAAATAGCCCTAAAATTGTGATTTTCTGCTTATTGCGAAATGAATTGATATTTCCTCCGGCGAGGTATTTCGGATTAAACGACATCTCGTCATTCTCGGGTTGCCAGCCAAGTCCTGCATAGACCTTGCCGAACTGACCATTATGCATACTCTTCTTGGTTACAAAGTTCAACGCCTTGTAACTTTCGCCATCATCTATGCCTGCAAATTCAGCCTCATCGCTCAATTTGTCGAACACCTCCACTTTATCAACTATCTCGGCTGGGATATTCTTTATCGCCATCGTAACATCGTCACCGAAGAACTCATCACCATCGACAAAGACCTTCTTTATCTGCTCGCCCTGCACCTCGACTTGTCCATCTTCGACTACTACTCCGGGCATCTTCGAGAGCAACTTCTCCGCCTCGGCATCTTTGGTAGTTTTGAAGGCTGATGCATTATATATTAAGGTATCAGCATTCTGCGTTGTACGGAACTGATGCACATCCTTCACCACGGCGTCAATCTTGGTTGCTGACTCACGCATATATATTTTCCCTAACTCCACGACCTTGGAGTTGGCGTTGCAGGTGAATTTCTTATCGGCATAGCCGATAAACGAGGCTGTTGCGACATACTCTCCCATCGGCACAGAGAGCTCCATATAACCGCCTCGCCCCGTAGTGTAGTAGGATTTGTCGGTGGGCTCTGCCTTGGGCGCGACCTCCACGACTGCACCTTGTAGAGGTTGCTTCGTCTGTTCGTCAAGCAGATAAAAGATTACCCTTGCCCGATTTTGCGCTATGGCACATACCGAGCAAAGGATAAAAAATGCAAGTAGTGTAAATCGCTTCATCTCTCTGTTAGTGGATATTACGCCTACAAAGATAGTCCAATTGCTCAAATGTTAAAAATTATTTGGCGAAATGACCGATTTAAGGGGGTGAAACGCCCATATACAAAAAAGGTATGTCTAACAAGTTTCTGTACTGACCCCAAAAAGTTGGACAGATTATTAAAAGAATTTATAGGTAAAGAGTTCG
>JAZQHQ010000076.1:0-11469 GCA_045540675.1 Alistipes sp.
CTGCGGAGAGCAAAGAGTCCCGCCCAATTGTTAGCCATACTTTGGTCGATGATGTGCTGGGCTGTGGCGGCATTGCCACCCGAAAGATTGCGAAGCATTGTTAGGCACTTTCGCGCTCCCACCTCCGTCTTGTAGCCCTCCTTTCGAGCACTCTTATATTCGAGCCATTGAGCCATTATTCCTCGCCAAGGCTCCTCGATACTTGCCAGCCACTCCGAAGGCGAGAAAAGAGCCCTTTTCGTTTTCTCTTTTTGCGCGGAACTTTTTTCTCTTTTTCTTTTTGAGTGAGTAGGCATCGGAGCAGGCTTGCCTGCGACAACCTTTTTCTTTGTATCTTCTTTTTCAATAATGTTTAGTTTAGTCTTATCACTTATAAGAGGTATTTCCTCATTTTGTGTTGCACTTTGTGTTGCAGACTGCAATGCAAGTTGTAACACAACGCCTTTCCCATCACCCTCAACTTCTGTTGCTTGTGTTGCACTTTGCGTTGCACTATGCAACACAACAGATTGCGAAAAGGGAACAATCGTATAGCAACAAGGCGACCTGCCACCTCGGTTGTGGATGCGTAACAGCCCCTGCTCGACAAGCTGGCTACGCGCTCGAAAAATGGTCGTGCGCTCCAAATGGGTGCGAGTCTCCAAAAGGCTGGATGGTATCTCAATAGGATTCTTCCAGCCAGAACGACTCGCAATCTGCATCACTCCATGCCACAACACGATGCCATTTGCCGAGAGAGGATGTGTCTCCAACCAATCGTAGAAGAGCTTGATCTCTGTCAGGTAGTTCATCTTCGCATTCGTTTATTGTGGCGATACATAATGCGGTCGAACTCCGACATTTGCTCCTCTCCTGGTGGCTCTAAATCTTCGGGCTCTGGTGCGAAGTATCCCAGGTGGCGCATAATATCGCGCTTGCTAATGCGCACACCATTGTTACACTTCTGCCTACGAATGTTGTAGCGTATGCAGTCGCGGTCGAGTTGTCGCAGACCCTTGCCAAGCATATCGGCAGCCTCCTGGCGTGTAATGAAGATGTCGGCTATCGAAGTGTCGTCAATGCACCTCAACTCATTTAGACTGCTCTGTATCGCCAGCAGGTCAGTCTGAATCTTATTCAAAATGTCGATGTAGTTCATAACTCTTCGGTTTTGCTTTCGGGTGCAAAGTTCCGAAGAGTAAAAACAGAAAATGCAGGGAGTCCTGCTTGGAGTCCCTGCAAAATAATTCACAACACACTGTATATCAGCGGTTACTATTTTGCTATTTTTTAGATAGTACTTTGCCGAGAAGTTGGATAAACTCTGCCGAGTTACGCCTTACATTGCGGATATAGTCGCGCTCATTAAAGGCGGATTTGATGGTAATAGGCAGATTGAATGCGAAGGAGAAGTACTCAATGAGTTTAGTGAAGGATGCAGGCTTACCGCTGTCGTCAAGAATTGCCTGGGTTGTTTCGAGCGCAGAGACGAGTTCTATCAAATCGCGTCTGTGGAATTTGTCGCTCCAATGTAATGAGGAACGCGGAGGTGGGATTGTTGGGGAGAAGAGTTCTGGGAAGGTCAGGCGTTTTTCATTCTGGGCAATGCAGGTGCGTAGGTTGGCTTTTGCACGCTTGATAAGGGTGCGGAGGTGCTCATTTTTTTTTGCCGCACACCACACCCTCTAACTGCGCCAGCAGGTCTCGGAGGGTAAAGTCAATGGCTGGGTAGCCAATGTCGCTCATCAAAAGGTTGCGCACTTCGTGCTGGAAACGCTCGAACTCTGTGTTGAGTTCTACATCGGTCATCTGACTGCCGCCAGATAGTGCCACTTGCATAAAGCGGCTCTCAAAAATTGCTCTCATAGCTGTTTGATTTAAGTGAGTAAATGTGAATATTTGAAACAAAAAAGCCCATCCTGCGTTGCGCAAGACGGGCTGTATAATTGCTATTTTTATTGAGTTTTCTGTAAGTTGCTGCGGCAGTAACTATTAGTAAGTGAAACATTTTCAGTGTAAAGGTAATAACTTTTTCCCAAAAACCGACTCCGTCTGCTAAATTTTGCTTATTTTTGTATGTTGCAAGGTTTATATCCGTAATCGAAAAATTTTGGCGATTGTCATAAATTGTCAAAGTCAGTGCGGATATTTGCAAAAACTATTATAACCAAACTTTGTTATGGCACGAATTTACGACAATATTGATATCAAGTTTACAGAGGGCTTACAAGGCATAATTACCAATATGGGAGTTAAGCGCGTAGACTTTTGTGTGGGCTATTTTAACCTGCGAGGCTGGAACTTAATTGTCGATCAAATTGATACGCTTGAGGGTGAATATATATACGAGAACGATGATAAGGTATTAAGAAGATGTCGCTTGCTTATCGGTATGCATCATCCTAACGAAGACCTTATTCGCCAACTTTACTCTAAAAAGGAGTTCTTGCCAGATGCAGATTATGTGGCAAAATGTAAAAGAGAAATTGCCAAAGATTTTAGAGAGCAACTCCTTCTTGGACTACCATCTCGTACTGATGAGATAACATTGCGAAAGTTATCCCGTCAAATGAAGGATGGTAAAGTCTGTGTAAAGTTATATCTTAAAGAGCCACTCCACGCAAAACTATACCTTGCACATCGCCCCGATGACAATTTCAATAAAATCCAAGCTATCATGGGTAGTAGTAACTTAACCTATGCAGGCTTGACACGCCAAGGCGAACTTAATGCAGAGTTTGCTGATAGTGATAGTGCAAACAAATTGTCAGTCTGGTTTGATGATAGATGGAATGATCGTTTTTGTATCGATATCACACAAGAACTCATCGATATTATTGATAGAAGCTGGGCTGGAGAGAACATCATTGCTCCGTACTACATCTACTTAAAAACAGCTTATCATTTAAGTCAAGACGCCCGCTCTGGAATAAAGGAGTTTACACTTGACCCCGTCTTCCAGAGAGAATTGTTTGATTTCCAGCAAACGGCTGTGAAAATTGCCGCGCGACATCTTAACAATGAAAAACGCAACGGTGCGATGATAGGAGATGTGGTAGGTTTAGGTAAGACTATTACAGCCTGCGCTGTTGCAAAATTATATGAAACCACCTACGGTAGTAGCACCCTCATAATATGCCCTGCGAATTTGCAGGATATGTGGAAAAAGTATGTTCGTGACTATGACCTCAAGGCTGATATTATGTCAATGTCAAAGCCTATCGATGTTGACAAGTGTCGCTACTATAAACTTATTATTGTGGATGAAAGCCACAACCTTCGCAACGGAGGTAAGCGATATCAGAATATCAGAGATTTAATATCTCGCTTGGAAAGCAAAGTGCTATTATTAACAGCAACTCCTTATAATAAGGACTTTAGGGATTTGAGCAATCAACTTCGCTTATTCATCAGCGATGATCAAGATCTGGGCATTAGACCAGAAGAGTATATTCGATCATTAGGAGGAGAGCGTCAGTTCCTATTTAAACATAACGACATCCACATCCGCAGTATTAAAGCGTTTGAAAAAAGCGATAAAGTTGAAGATTGGAATGAGTTAATGAGGTTATTCTTGGTTAGAAGAACGCGCTCATTTATCAAGGATAACTACGCCAGGACGGATAGCTCTAATGGACGAAAATACTTGCAATTTACAGATGGCTCAACATCATATTTCCCAGAGCGTTTACCTAAGGCAGTAAAATTTAAGACGGTAGACGGAGATCAGTACAGCAGATTGTATTCTTCTGCCATGTTGGATTTGATGCATGATTTGAAGTTGCCGAGATATGGTTTGACTAATTATGTCGATCCAGCAAAGATGGAGGATGCTCTTGTGCATGAAAAACAACTTGTGGAGAATTTATCTCGCGCAGGAGCTCGCATGATGGGTTTCTGCAAGAGTACTTTCTTTAAGCGTATAGATAGTAGTGGTCTCGCATTTTTGCTGACCCTCTACCGTCACATCCTTCGTAATGCGTTATTCTTGTATGCTATCGACAACAAGCTACCTCTTCCAATTGGCGATGAAAACACAATGCCAGATGAATATGTAGAGGATGAGGATGTCAATACTTTGATTCTCGGTGAGGAATTAGAGCCTGAGCGAGTGATCAAAGAAGAGGGGACTATTACCTTCCCAACAGATATGGAGGTGTATGTGCGTAAAGCCAAGGATTATTATGCACTTCTTCAATCAAAGAATAATGTTGCCTGGATTAATTCTGGTTACTTTAGGAGGTCATTGAAGAAGCATTTGAAAGAGGACTCGGCTTTACTTATTGACATGATCAATCTGTGTGGTAGCTGGAATCCCGCAACAGACCAGAAGCTAAACGAGCTAACGAAACTTGTAACTGAAACGCATAAAGAGGAGAAGGTTATCATCTTTACGCAATACTCTGACACTGCGCATTATGTATATAGCCAACTTAAAAAACGCGGAATTCCAAAAGTTGCTTGCGTTTGTGGAGATACTGCAAACCCGACAGCAGTTGTAGAGAAGTTCTCTCCAATTAGTAACAAGACTTCCGTTGCCGCTGATGACCAATATCGTATAATCGTTGCAACAGATGTGTTGAGCGAGGGTCAGAACTTACAGGACGCTCATATCATCATTAACTTTGATCTGCCATGGGCTATTATCCGACTAATACAGCGTGCTGGTCGTGTTGATCGTATTGGTCAAAGTGCCGAGCAAATTTATTGTTACTCCTTCTTCCCAGCAGATGGTGTTGAAAAGATTATCAAGTTGCGATCACGCCTAAATGCGCGCATTAACGAGAATGCAAATATTGTAGGTAGCGATGAGATCTTCTTTGAGGGCAATGAGCAGAATCTCCGCGACATGTATAACGAGAAGAGTGGTGCATTGGATGATGACGATGATAACGATGTAGACCTCGCGTCTATGGCATACCAGATTTGGAAAAATGCAACTGACAGAAATCCGAAGCTAAAATCAATAATTCCAAATTTAAGCAACATAGTCTACTCAACCAAGAGCGCGGATAGCGAGGCAACTGACGGTGTAATTACTTACGCTCGAACATACAATGATTTTGATGTTCTGACATGGTTAGATACCAATGGCGAGATTATAACACAATCTCAAAAGAAGATTCTTCAAGCATTGGAGTGCAAACCAGATACACCTGCAGAGGTGCCTATTGACAACCACTTTGAATTAGTCGCAAAAGCAATTGAGGGTATCAAGGTAGAAAATACTATGATGGGTGGTATGCTTGGCAACCGCTTCAGTACAAGGTATAGAATTATCCAGTTGCTTGAGCATTTTTATAGTAAGCCTGCTTCATTGTTCTTCTCCGAAGAGAGTAGAAATATGTTGAAGTATGCTATTGATGAGATATACAATTATCCTCTTCTGGAGAGTGCCAAGTTCAATCTCGGTCGAATGCTTAAGACATCGACAGATGAAGATATTGTAGATTATGTATTAGAGATGCATAAAACGGGCAATTTGTGCCGAGTAGAGGACGAAAAGGTTACTCAAAAAGAGCCAGCTATCATTTGCTCTATGGGGCTCAAATTTGGAAAGTAAAAGTACGCAAATATGAATCGAAACACTTTTAATCGTTGTATTAAAGAATCCAATTTCCGCGAACTATTCATTACGGAGATGGGATGGAACAACTATGCAGGTCAATCCGATATACCTACGCTCTATATTGACGAGGTTGGGTATGATATGCGTACTATTGCAGAGCGCAATGGATTCCAGATTTTACATTGTAGTGTTGGCAAAATTCCAACACCTACAACTTGTAAGAAGATAGACCTAAAGTTGCGTCGTTGGGCTAATGATTATATTTGTATCTATTCTATCCCAGAATCCGAGCACCATCAGTGGGTTGCGCCTATAAAGAATGTCGAGAAGCGAGAGCTGGTTACTATTGAGTATGAAACAGCAGCCAAGGCGGACTTCTTGTTCTCAAAAATTGGCGGTCTCTCATTCGACCTGGATGAGAGAACAACCATTATGGATGTAAAGGAACGCATCCAGGAGGCATTCGCAATCAACTCTGCAGATGTAACAAAGAGTTTCTATGCGGGCTTCCAAAAGGAGCATAAAGCGTTTGCTGAATTTATATGTGGTGTTGATGACCATATTGCAGTAAAGGATAATCGCAACAAGCAGTGGTACACATCGGTTATGCTCAATCGACTTATGTTCTGCTACTTCATCCAGAAAAAAGGCTTCCTTGACAATGATGTAAATTACCTCCGCAACAAGCTCGAATGGTGTCAGCGAGAGAAGGGCGAAGATCGCTTTTTCTCATCTTTCTATAAGGGATTCCTTTCGCAGATGTTCCACGATGGACTCAACAACCCAGCACATAGCGATGAGTTCGAGTCAGTGTATGGGCGCATCCCATATCTAAATGGTGGAATGTTTGACGAGCATCAGATCGAGAAGGATTACGAGGGTCTTGACATCTCGGATGATGCGTTTGTTCGTCTATTTGACTTCTTCGACAAATGGCGCTGGCATCTTGACACCCGTATTACAGCCAGCGGAAAGGATATTAACCCAGATGTCCTCGGTTATATTTTTGAGCAGTATATCAACGATCGAGCGCAGATGGGCGCGTACTACACAAAGGAGGATATTACAGAGTACATCGGTAAGAATTGTATTCTGCCCTTCTTGTTTGATGCTGTTAAAGCGACATCCTCTGCTCATGACTTTAAGGATAATGGCTATGTATGGTCGCTTCTAAAAAATAGCGGAGATGCATACATTTATGATGCGGTAAAGAAGGGATACTCTGCAAACTGGCGAGATTTGCTTCCTGACTATATTGCAAATGGTCTTGATACATCAGCTCCTAATCTCCTGGAGAGAAGAACTCGCTGGAACGAGCGCACTGCAGAAGCATTTGCCCTCCCAACAGAGATTTGGCGTGAGACAATTGAGCGTCTGCAGCGATGCGAGGAGATCCTTGGCAAGATATCAAGTGGCAGTATACACGAGATAAACGATTTCATTACATACAACCTCAACATTCGTCAGTTTGCGTATGACTTGCTTGCTGGTACAGAGGATCACTTGTTTGTTAAGCACTTCTACCACGCTCTCCAGAATGTCACCATTCTCGACCCAACATGCGGATCGGGCGCATTCCTTTTTGCGGCAATGAACATCCTGGAGCCTCTCTATGAGATTTGCATTGAGCGAATGGAGGAGTTCCATGCAAAGAATAATAAGTTGTTTGAAGATGAGTTGGGCGAGATTGCAAACAAATATCGTAGCAACATTCAGTACTTTATCTACAAGAGTATTATTCTGCGCAACCTCTATGGCGTAGATATTATGGTGGAGGCAACCGAGATTGCAAAGCTGCGCTTATTCCTCAAGATGGTGGCAGTTGTGGAGGTTGACCGAAGAGCTGACAACCTCGGTCTCGATCCGCTACCAGATATCGACTTTAATATTCGCTGTGGCAATACGCTTGTTGGATATGCTACCGAGGCAGAACTATACAAAGACTTATCTTTTGCAACTGACATCCTGCAGGTATTGGCAAACGAGGAGTTTAAGACCACCGTTGAAGCCGAGATGGACAAGGTTGCTATGACCTATGAGCGTTTCAAGGAGATCCAGCTCCGACAAGCTGAAGATATGGCTTCGTTTAAGGCTGCCAAAAACAACTTGCGTACTCGCCTGGTCGCTCTTAACGAATTACTCAACCATCGTTTGCATTCAGCTACAGCTCCACATAAACAATATGACGAATGGTTAGCATCTCATCAGCCATTCCATTGGCTTGCCGAGTTTTATCAGATTATGCATGGAAGAGGTGGATTTGATGTAATTATTGGAAATCCTCCATATGTTGGTTATACTCGAAAGAATAAGGTCTCAAAGAAGGCTGTTATTGATATATACCAGGTACATGGATACAAGACACTTCCGACATCAAATCTTTATGCGTTTGCCATTGAACGCAGCCATCAACTGATGCATGACAATAGCCAAATAGGTATGATTATCCCTATTTCGGCATTTGCAAATAGTAGCATGGAGGAATTGCAACAATTGTTTAAATCGGCATTTGGGCGAATGTACATTTCAACATTCCATCAACGACCTGCTCAGTTGTTCGATGGCGTGCTTCAGCGTTTAAGTATATTTATTACAAGTAAGCATAATTTGGATCATGCTATATTCACAACGGGTATTAATAGATGGTATGCAGAAACTCGTGATAAATTGTTTTGTCTGTTGAGTTATGTAGAAAGCCCTCAAACTCATCAACCACACTTTGTTAAGTTAGGCTCAAAAATAGAAGTTGACATCTTTAACAAATATGTATCACATACTCCTATACGAAGCTATATTGGGTTGACCTCAAACCCTCAAAATAGCTTGTATTATAGAACGGCTGGTGGTGGATATTGGGTAACCTTTTTAAATGCGGAGTTTGATTGTGTTTCTGTTAGTAATAAGCATACGGTAATCCGCGAAGGTATTATAGCCAAAGCATTATCGGCGGCTCTGAACAGCAATCTTTTCTGGTGGTACTATTCAATTAACTTTGACTTGTTTAACTTCAAGGACTATATGATTTTTGGATTTCAGTTTACATACACGGATAAAGATTCATTAAGCAGTATAATCAAGTTGAGTGATCAAATGGAGGCATCTCTTAGAACTAACGCTGTATATTACTCTATAAATAGTGCTACAAATGGTTTGAATGAAACGGTTACTTATCAAAAATTTAAATCCAAAGAGATAATGGATGCAATTGATAAGGAGTTAACAAAAATATACAACCTTACAGAAGAAGAACTTGACTTTATAATTAACTACGATATTAAGTATCGTATGGGAGATGAATTAAACGAATAGCATGGCAGATTTATCAATGAAAACTGCGCATCTATTACATGAACAGATGCGGGCGCAAATACCAGAGTTTGAAAAAACAGCTGACCGCTGTGCAACTATTTTGGTAGCATTAAAAAAGAAACCAGAAACCGAAGCTCTGATTGCGTTGAAGTCAGTGTCAGAGACTCTGCTAATGCTGTGCTATATCAATCTGGATTTGATGGCTGCTTATAGACAACACTTGTCAACTGACTGCTCTACTCATTATGAGGATCGCCAGGCAATGATGAAGATAAATGTTGTAATGAGTGAATCTTATAAGCGAATATACGGTTTTAAGAGTCAAATAAAAGACTCTTTCTGGGTGGCTAAAATAAAAAAGGCTGTTGACTTTATTGGTAGATATGAGGCTGTGTACCAGAATATAGAAAATGACCTAATCGCTTTAGGGCAGGATAAAGTGCTTGATAAGTCAATGAGAGACTTGACTGTACATTATGATTCTGACCCAATGAAAGTGTACGAAATGTTATCTTCCATGTCTGCTGATGATGTAACAACCCGATGTGGCAAGTTCTTGGAGGTACTTGGTAAAGTTACAGCATTTGTAACACTACTACTTAATACTTTGGATATAAAGAGTACAAGCGTATAATGAAGAGAATTGCATTCCTTGCATCAAGTCAGATGTCGTCAGAGTCGATTATGCGTTGCTACGACTGGGCAACAGAGGTTAGTCGACAAGATGTAGAAGTTGTGAGCGGATTTAGCTCTCAGCTCGAAAAGGATGTGCTTCATTTTTTGCTTAAAGGGACTTGTCGAATAAAACTTGCGCTGGCACGAACTCCTTATAGAAATACGCCTAAAGAGTATGTCGAGTATGTAGCCAATGGGCGCATGGAGATAATCTCTTTATCAGATACACCAAGACAGACGAGAGAATCGGCATACCAGCGCAACCTACAAATTGCCAAAGAAGCAGACGAGGTAGTGTTTGCCTCTTTGCAGGATGAGAGTTCGTTACATAGCATTTATACAAAGTTCGCAAGTAAAGCAACCTTAATATAAAAAGTGATAAATTAAGACGAGGAGGATACCTATGTCAAAATTGAAAAATCTATATCTGGCTTTGGAGAACTTGCAATCGGCAGGTTTTCCTATTGATGATAAGTTGATGGCGCAAATTAGCGAACTCGAAGAGAAGATCATAAAGAATGATATCCTTCCTGTATTGCAAGACACCATCCAGCCTGCTCTCTCGCAGGTTAAGCGAGAGTTGGTGTTAGTAGTAGAATATACACCCAATCAACCCATAAGTGTCAAGCTAAGCCGTAAGCGTAGCTTCGTAAACGAGTTGCCAGATGTTAAGGTTATAGAGCCAGACCCAGAGGTCGAGCATAAAACACATGCATCTCCCGTAACCACACACTCCAAGTCTGCGAAAACAAACATTCGAATTACCTTATCCAATGGGAAAGTTATTGAGAGGTCGAAGGCTGTAGATGCTCTGATCGACTTTGTGCTTTATGTCGGAGCTGAAAAGGTTAGAAAACTCGGTATACATAGGAATAAAATTCCTTTGGTATCGAACACTCTCGATTCAAAGTACTCCTCTCGTCAGAAACCTCTTGGCGGAGGTTGGTATCTTATGACCTGCACAAGCACGAAAGATAAGAAAAAGGATATCGAAACAATTTCTGAAGCATACAATCTAAAAGTAAAAGTTGAGATAGTATAGCAACACACAATTGGAGCTGGATCAATTGGGTCAGTATAGCATATTTGACGGCAAATGAGTTATTTCCATTTTGGAAATAGCTGACTGCTGTTTATGGTAACTGCCGAGAAAAATTCGGTAGTTGGGAAATAGGGAACAAAAAGGTAGAACAACGATATTGAATAAGTATATTGTCAATATAAAGGCAATAATACTTGCATGTGCGGAATTAAGTACGCACCTTTGCATTGAACTTATCGTTCTTTGAGAGCCGAAAGCGTGTAACCAAGATGTAACCACTCGAATTAAGCAATGGGCTGGGAGCGCGTGTGTGGGCGAAATTAGGGGAGCAGATTGCTCCGCAAATGTATCCTTGTAACCAATATGTAACCATAAAAGTTGAGCGTTGGGCTTAACTTTCGGGTTATTAGTATTTTACGGCGATGCAACAGCGGAGAAAAGTAACTACAGAACTTGTGGAGAAAAAGTAGCGTTGAATCATGTCGTGAATATGACCTACCTATGAGTGGTAGTACTTGTAACCAACTTGTGACCTTAAATTTCATAACGCGCACAACTTACTAATATACAAAGAGGTACGAAAATTTATATCGTAACCCTCCTCTCCGCAAACGAAACGAAGCAAGAAGGTGTCGAGTATCGACACCTTTTGTTTTTTATGCCTACGGCAGAAGCTCGCTTATAGACGTAGGTATGGGAAACAAAATGGTTGATTTATCGATGTTGCAGAGCAACTGCGCACCCGAAACTATTGCCGAGCCGCCACAGCCAGTGCGAGTCCCTTTATACGCGCAAAAGCGACCCTCAACAGGTCGCTTTCGTGCGGATAAAGGGACTCGAACCCCCACGCCTCTCGGCATCAGATCCTAAGTCTGACGTGGCTACCAATTACACC
>JAZQHQ010000077.1:0-13203 GCA_045540675.1 Alistipes sp.
TCACAGAACGACATGGCTACGATCCGACTTCCCCCAGAAATGTTGCGCCTTGACCACCCTCGGAGTTCTCGATAGTTCTCGCCTCGTTTTTTGGCAGTTAAGAATTTTTCACTATATTTGTACCCGAACACAGATGCGAAAACAATATGGTTATAACCTACTATTGCATTGTAACTCTGTTTATTATTGCGTACTTGCTGGGCTCGATACCGAGTGCCGTGTGGATTGGCAAACGCTACTATGGCGTAGATGTCCGAGAGCATGGTAGCAAGAATGCGGGAACAACTAATGTGTTGCGCGTACTTGGTACTCGTGCTGCAATACCTGTGTTTGCTATCGACTTCTTGAAGGGTTTTGTTGCAGTAAGCATATTCTCTCTCCTCAAATATGATGTTAATATCCCTTCGGGTGCATGGATTGTCAATATGAAGATTTTGGCAGTTTTTGTGGCTGTTTTGGGACATATCTTTCCTATATTTGCAGGCTTCAAAGGTGGTAAAGGTGTGGCTACGGTGTTGGGTGCCGTGACGGGTATTCAACCAAATATCGCTCTGCTCTGCTTTGCGGTGTGGTTTGTGGTATTTATGTTGTGGCACTATGTGTCGCTCGCTTCGATTGTCGCTGGTTGTGCCTTTCCCGTCTTTGTATCGATATTTTCGGGTAGTATATATGCCCGACACGGTTTGGACCATACATCAATCTCATTCCTTGTATTCTCGTTTGTGGTTGCTATTGCGCTGGTGTGGACACACCGCAAAAATGTCGGGCGACTGCTCGATGGAACGGAATCGAAGATTGATTTGTGGAAGTATTTTAGTAAACCTCAAATCCGCAACTAAGCTCTTCAGCGTCCTTCTTGCGTCTAAACGTCCTCTCATCACTGAATTAGCAGATAAATTGAGGCTGAAATACCCACTTCTGCCCACAATATCCCCTTGCCCCACTATGCGACTTGAGGCAATACGCAGTATCATACCCATAAGTTGTAGGCGTTATCCAAAATCAGTCTGAAAAATATCTGCGTAAGCATTATTACAGGTATAGATATTCAGCACATACCGCCTTGATGTTCTGATCCACTTGGCTGGTACAGAGACAAACCTGAAGACAAACGCTTTTATGCGACTTGTTGCATTGAGTCCGAACCTCTTTACGTCAAGTCTGTGGATAATGGCCTTGTAGAAATTACGGATAAGTGCCGTAAGAAGAAGGAACACAGTGTTCTCTGCCATGAAGGATTTGGGCAATCTGTCCCACCCGAAACCATTGTTCATATCATCGAAGATACGTTCCTTTCCTCCACGAAGGTTATAGAACTCGACAATTTCTCTTGTGGAAGATTCATAGTCGTTAGTCAGGATACAACGGTATGTGTATTCTCCTTCCCAAAGATCCAGCACACCGTCCATCCGTTTCTGTCTTTGAATCACAAGTCGGTATGCTTTACCCTTCCACTTCTCAACAAGAATAGAGTTCAATTCGAACTCAATGCCATTGATTTCCTCAGTCTTCCAGCCTCTAAGAGCAAAGATGTCATTGTAGAGCGAACTGCAGCGGTTTGCGCGGATATAGAAGGATTTGCTGTGTTTCTCTATTTCCTCCACGATTTCCTCGGAACATGATCCACAATCAGCTCTGAAACGATTGATTGTAAGTCCGTTCTGCTCAAATCTCTCAAAGAATCTCTTCAGCGTGTCCTTCTGATGAAAACGAACGTTGGTGTTACCATCGCTATTCTCAATGCCAACAATCAAGTCGTCAATAACCGCCACGCCAGGGCGATAACCAAGGAACTTCTTGTATGTAGGCTTTGCATCATACTTCTCAGTCTCTATGAACTGATGGTCGAAATCAACATCATACATCTCGCCCTCTTTCAGTTGGCCGGATGCAAACATACAATTGAGCAGTAAGGTATTGAGTGTGTCAGCCGTGTTGAAATCGTAGTTCTTACCCGTATCTGATGTGTATGAGATGTTTCCTTGCGTCAGTTCCTTTATCGCTCTGAGGATAGTATCAGAACTACAAGTACGAAGTGTCGGATGGAGCGAGAGATGGTTCATCAAATGAGTAGTGACATCCTCAATGCATGAGCCACCACAGAAGTAGATACTCATGAGGGAACGGACGATTTCACTGTACTGATAACCGAACGAGCTACACCTTAGACCGAGTGTCGAGTCGATTACAGATGACAATGTGGAGTCAAATTGCTCCATGATTGAAAATATTCCTCCAAAAGGAGTGAGCTTCTCGGATTTTATTTGTATTTTTGCCATGCCTGATGAGGTTTTGTTTGATTATTTTTTTGCAACACTAAGTTAAGTGAATCCTCTGACATGGCAAAATCCTGAGCAACTTTTTGTTGCTCAGGTACTTAAAAAAAATATTTTATAATAGTGTTGCGGAATTAAGGGTAAAGAAATAACGGAAAACGGAGAACGGAAAACGGAAAACTAATTCTGCATTTTGCATTTTGAATTTCTCTCGTCTTTCGTCTAAATAATATTTTATGTTAGAAGCAAACTTAATTAAAATGTATGAGCAGTCGTTTCGCGATAATCGTGAAATGTCGGCTGTAACTGATTATTTTTCGGGTGAAACCTACTCCTATTATGGTTTTGCCAAAGAGGTTGCCAAGTTGCATATCCTCTTTGATAAGGCAGGAATCAAGCAGGGCGACAAAATTGCCCTCGTAGGTCGAAATACGCCTCGTTGGTGTGCGGTATATATCGCTACAATCACATACGGAGCAGTTATTGTACCTATCATGCAGACCTTCACCTCAACCGATATCGCACATATCGTAAACCATTCTGGCAGCCGTTTGTTGTTCCTTACCGACTCTTATTGGGACGGTTTGGACGAGGACGCAATGCCTGAGGTTGAGTGTGTATTCTCGATTACGGACTATCACGCACTCTATGAGCGTAACGGCAAGACTCTGACCAAGTTTGTCAATGCAATGACCGAGAACTATCGCAAGCGTTATCCTAATGGATTTACGGTTGCCGATATCAAGTACGCCGATGTTCCGAATGATGCTCTTATGGTGTTGAGCTACACATCGGGAACTACCGGCTATTCGAAGGGTGTAATGCTTACCGTTAATAACCTCACTGCAAATGTCTATTACGCAGTAAACAAGATTAATAAATCGACCGGTAAGTTGTGGTTCCAGAAGGGACGCCGTACTTTGGCATTCCTGCCGTTGGCTCACGCTTTCGGTTGCGCTTTCGACTTCCTTGCTCCATTGGCAGCAGGTGGACACATCAACCTTCTCGGCAAGATGCCGACTCCTAAGGTGTTGGTCGAGGCTATGCAGAAGGTACAACCTGCAATTATCTGCTCGGTACCTCTCGTTTTGGAGAAGGTCTATCGCAAGCAGATTGCTCCGATGCTCGAAAAGGGACCATTGAGTATCGCAATGAAGGTACCTTTGGTAAATGAGATTGTGCGTTTGAAAATTAAGGAAAAGATGCTTCAATCGTTCGGTGGCAACTTGGAGATGTTTATCGTTGGTGGCGCACCAATGAACCGCGAAACCGAAGCATTCTTGAAGTCTATCCACTTCCCTATAATCGTGGGATATGGTATGACCGAGTGCGCACCGCTTATCTGCGTTACACCGCAACCTGAGGAGTACAAACTTGGCTCGTGCGGTAAATATTTGAGGGAGTATCTCGATGTTCGCATTGACTCATCGGATCCGCAACGCGTTCCGGGCGAGATTATGGTTAAGGGCGAGATGGTTATGTCGGGCTACTACAAGAACGAGAAGGATACCGAGGCTGTCCTCGAACCCGATGGCTGGATGCATACGGGCGATATGGGTGTTATGGACCCTGACGGAACGGTCTATATCAAAGGTCGTTGCAAGACGATGATTTTGACCGATACGGGACAGAATATCTATCCTGAGCAGATTGAGGATAAGCTGAACAATATGCCGCTTGTATTGGAGTCGCTTGTATTGGAGAACGAGGGTAAACTCTACGGCTTGGTAGTGCCGGATTTCGACCACTGCGAGAAGGAGGGTATCGACCGTGCGAAGTTGGAGGAGATAATGAAGGAGAATCTCAAAAACTTGAACGAGCAGGTCGCTGCTTACGAGCGATTGGTCTCTATCACAATACATATCAGCGAGTTCGAGAAGACGCCGAAACGCTCAATCAAGCGTTACCTCTACGATGTTAAGCGACTCGGAATTAAATAAATGCACAAATAACCATTAATCAGTAATAACTAAGATGTTACAAGATAATTTGATTAAAATGTACGAGCAGTCGTTTCGTGAGCATCGCGAGATGTCGGCCGTAACAGACTATTTTTCCGGCGAAAGTTATTCATACTACGGCTTTGCCAAGGAGATAGCCAAACTGCATATTCTGTTCGATGAAGCGGGTATCAAGCGTGGCGATAAAATTGCGCTCGTAGGTCGCAATACACCTCGTTGGTGTGCGGTGTATATCGCTACAATGACATACGGTGCGGTTATCGTGCCTATTATGCAGACCTTTACCTCGAATGATATTTCGCATATTGTAAACCACTCGGAGAGTCGTCTTTTGTTCCTTACCGACTCCTATTGGGAGGGACTTGACGAAGATGCTCTGCCGAAGATTGAAGGTGTGTTCTCGCTTACCGACTATCATGTGTTGTTCGAGCGTAGAGGTGGCGTACTGACTGCTTGCGTGGATAGTATGACTGCAAACTATCGCAAGCGTTATCCGCAGGGCTTTACTGTTGAGGATATCAAGTATGCCGATGTTCCGAATGACCAACTTATTCTGTTGAACTACACATCGGGAACTACGGGATATTCTAAGGGTGTAATGCTTACAGTCAATAACCTGACTGCGAATGTTGCATATATCAAGACTTTGAAACCTCGTAACGGAGGCTCTCACTACTTCGCAAAGGGACGCCGTACATTGGCATTCCTTCCGTTGGCGCATGCCTACGGCTGTACGGTCGATTTTCTCACCCCGCTGGCTGTCGGAGGACACATCAATCTGCTCGGTAAGATGCCTACACCAAAGGTACTCGTAGAGGCTATGCAGCATGTGCGTCCGAATGTAATCGCTTCGGTACCTCTCGTATTGGAGAAGATTTATCGTAAGCAGATTACGCCGTTGTTGGAAAAGGGTGCTCTCTCGGTGGCTATTAAGGTGCCGTTGGTAAATGAGGTTATTCGCGCCAAGATTCGTCAGAAGTTGCTCGACTCATTCGGTGGCAATGTCGAGTTGTTTATTATCGGAGGTGCGCCAATCAACAAGGAGACCGAGGCATTCTTGAAATCGATTCACTTCCCGATTATCGTTGGTTATGGTATGACCGAGTGTGCGCCGCTTATTTCGGTTACAGTAGATCCTACCGAGTTTAAGATTCGCTCGTGCGGTAAGATTTTGCAGGGTATGATGGAGGTGAAGATTGACTCCGAAGACCAGCATAATGTTCCGGGTGAAATTCTTGTTAAGGGCGAGTGCGTGATGCAGGGATACTACAAGAACGAGAAGGATACAAAGGCTGCGTTGACCGAAGATGGTTGGTTGCATACGGGCGATATGGGTACTGTCGATGAAGATGGCACAATCTATATCAAAGGTCGTTGCAAGTCGATGATTTTGACCGATACGGGACAGAATATCTATCCTGAGCAGATTGAGGATAAGTTGAACAACCTTCCTCTCGTATTGGAGTCGCTTGTGTTGGAGAATAATGGCAAACTCTATGGATTGGTAGTGCCGGACTTTGCACTCTGCGAGAAGGAGGGTATCGGCAAAGAACAACTCAACGAAATTATGAACGATAACCTCAAAACTCTCAATCAGCAGGTTGCTGCGTACGAGCGATTGGTATCGATTATAATCTATCCTAACGAGTTTGAAAAGACTCCAAAGCGTTCGATTAAACGCTATCTCTACGACATCTCAAAACTCGTCTAACGAGGAGGTTTTGTTATACAAATTTGAGAATTTATTGAAAAATAGGCTCTGCGGAGCCTATTTTTTTGTATCTTGCGAAATAGTTCGTAACTTTGCAGTAATGAGGCGATAAGAAGATGGGAAAGCTAAAAATAAAGATTCGTAAACAGGTACTTGGTGAGAATGCGCTCTATATGGTGATATGGATAAGCGTATTTCTCGTACCGTTTATGAATGCGGGATTGATGTCAGAAGCGATTATTGATTTTAGAGCCTCGCTGTTATCGTGGCTCAAAATTCTGCCATTTTTCTTGCTCTTTTTGTTGAATAACTTGTTGTTCCGCTACCTGCATCGCAAACACCTCTATTGGGTATATTACCTTGTGTCTGTGGTATTGATTGTGGGTATTTTTACGATGTTGGAGTTGTACGAGCAGTCCGATATAGCGTTTGCCGTGTCGTTGGGTACTATCGGACAGTCGTTTGAGGCGCAACACATTGTCCTTACGGTTTTTCCGTGGTGGGGTAATATGATAGCTGCGGCGCTGATGTTCGGAGCAAACAACGCTATCTGTGCCTTCTATCGCAATATGCAACGCGATGAGGATACGGAGCGTCTGCAACGCCAAAACATTCAGGCAGAGATGTACTATCTTAAACATCAGATAAATCCTCATTTTTTGATGAATACGCTGAATAATATCCACGCTTTGGTCGATATCGATGCAGAGGCAGCAAAGCAGACCGTTATTCAGCTGTCGGATATGATGCGATATGTCGTTTATGATACGGGAGGCAACTCCATATCACTGCGTGAGGATATTAAGTTCGTGAAGAACTATATCGAGCTGATGCGTATTCGCTACACCGATGATGTGAAGATTGTGTTCAACTATCCGCGCCAGCTCAAAGGGAGAGTCGAAGTGCCGCCTCTTATCTTTATTGTCTTTGTAGAGAACGCCTTTAAGCACGGAGTGAGTTACAATGCCGACTCCTACATCAACATTGATATAAGATGTGAGGAGGGAGTTGTAATAGGTCGTTTCGAGAACTCTGTGAACGAGAATAGCCGAAAATCGAAACCCGGTATAGGTTTGGATAATGTTCGTAAACGCCTCGACCTTATCTATGGCGACAACTACGAGTTGCAGATAGATAGTGCGGATAAGAACTATTGTGTAACACTTAAAATTCCTACACTCAATAATAATGATGAAATGCATAGCAATTGATGACGAGCCGTTGGCTCTGCGTCAAATTTCAGGCTACATATCGAAGATTCCGTTCTTGGAGTTGGCTGCTACTTTCCGCAGTGCAGTGTTGGCGCAGGAGTGGCTCAAAGAGAATGCGACAGACCTGATATTTGTTGATATAAATATGCCCGATATGACGGGTGTGGAGTTTGTGCAGACACTCGAAACTCCGGCAATGGTTATCTTTACTACCGCCTATGCCGAGTATGCTATCGAGGGCTATAAACTCTCGGCGATAGATTATCTACTCAAACCATTCGGTTTGCAGGATATCATGCGTGCATCGGAGAAGGCGTTGTCGTTGTACGAGTTGTTGCAGTTACAGGAGCAACTCAACGGAGAAAATTCGCAGGAGGAGGTAGCAACGGAGTCTGACGATGAAGGTGTGTTGTCGGTACACGCTGACCGCAAAACACATCTTGTGAAGATGGCAAATATCGTCTATTTGGAGAGTGCAGGAGAGTATGTGCGCTTGCATTTGACCGATGGAACAAAGCTGGTTACGCTATTCCGCTTGAAGAATATGGAGAGCGAGTTGCAGTCATCGCAGTTTATGCGCGTGCATCGCTCCTATATTATCAATCTCTCCCACATTACGGGTTACACAAAGGGTAGGGTGTTCCTCTCCAACGATGATTATGTGCCGATTGGAGAGAACTACAAAGATCAATTTATGAACTATATAAACAACGCGCAGTAGAGTATGAAAAAAGGATTGTTGGCACTCTCGCCAATAGTGGTACTTTTGGTCTCCTATTTGGCTATATCGCTCGCTTCGGGGGATTTCTACCGCGTATCTATCTCGGTGGCATTTGTCGTGGCTGCGGTCTATGCTGTGGCGGTGTTGCGCAATGTGAGTCGCTCGTTGCAGGAGCGTGTAGCGGTATTCTCGGAGGGTGCAGCCGACAAGAATATCCTCTATATGATTTGGATCTTTATTCTTGCCGGAATCTTCGCATCTACGGCAAAGGCAATGGGTGCAGTAGATGCTACGGTAAATCTCACGATGCACTTTGTGCCTGCGCAGTTTCTCCCTGCCGGAATCTTTATTGCTGCCTGCTTCGTATCGCTTTCGATAGGCACTTCGGTAGGTACGATTGTAGCTCTTACACCCGTAGTTACGGGTTTGGCAGCACCATTGGGTGTAGAGGTTGCGCAGCTGGTTGCCATTGTTGTCGGAGGTGCATTCTTTGGCGATAATCTCTCCTTTATCTCCGATACTACCATTGCCGCTACCATGTCGCAGGGGTGCAAGATGAGGGATAAGTTCCGCACCAATCTGCTGATAGTTCTTCCTGCTGCGATTTTTGCATTGGGGCTGTATCTCTTTTTCGGTCTGTCGGATGAGGTTGCAAATGAGGTATCAACGAGTGTTTCGGAGTGGTATAAGACAATTCCTTATCTCCTCGTGTTGGTGTGTGCCATTGCAGGTATGAATGTACTTGTAGTGCTTGTTTTGGGCATTCTTGCCACCATTATCATAGGCTTTTTGTGTGGCTCGCTGACGGGAGTTATGTTCTGTGAGGAGGCAGGTCGCGGAGTCCTTTCGATGGGAGAGTTGATAATTATTACCCTGATGGCGGGAGGTCTGATGCAGATGGTGAAGTCGAGTGGTGGTTTTGAGTTTATTACCAATGCTATTACACGCCGTATCTCGGGCAAACGCGGTGCGGAGAGTGCTATTGCGGGCTTGACTGTGTTGACCGATATATGTACCGCAAATAATACTATCGCCATTATCACCGTAGGTCCTATTGTTCGTGATCTATCGGAGCGGTATGGCGTGTCACCACGCAAAAGTGCCAGCCTTATGGATACGGCATCGTGCTTTGCGCAGGGAGTATTGCCTTATGGCGCACAACTTCTTATGGCGAGTGGTTTGGCGAGTATCTCGCCTCTCGAAATAATCCCACATCTCTACTATCCGATGGCGATAGGGGTGATGGTTGTGCTCTCAATTATCTTTCAGTTTCCGAAATGTAGGTAATATATAAAGAAATAAAGGGTGTCGATTGACACCCTCTATTGCTTGTTGAAGCGATGTATTATTTCTGCTCCTCCGTCTTAACAACCTTAACCTTGATACTCTCGAAAGCCTTTGTAAGAGCCTCTGTCGAGTTCTTTGCGGCATCGAATTTCACGGTTACGGTCTTGGTTGGTACATCAACTTGCACATCTTTGATACCCTTCTCGTAAGGAATGGTGTTCAATACCTTTTGTGCGCAGTGATGGCAATCCAAATCTGTGGTAAATACCACGGTCGAAATCTTCTTTTCAGCCTTCTGCTTTGGGGCTGCTGTTGCTACACCTGCAACCATTGCAAGCGCAGCCAAAATCATCATAATCTTTTTCATAACTCTTATGTTTTTTTGTTGTTTGAACTCTTTAAGTAGTCAAGGCGCAACCATTCTAGGGGTTACTGGGGGCGGGCGTTCCGCCCTTAATGGGGGCGCTCCCGTTGGTCGCTTAATAGGGTGCGCTTTGGCTTTTTAGTTTTCCGTTTTCAGTTTTCCGTTTAATATAGGTTAAATCTCACTCCGACATACGCCTTTGCGCCCATCAGCGGTCCCCAAATCAACGAGGAGTTGAAGGCTGTCGAGTATGGTGCATCGCCCGAAATAATCGGATTTTTCTGCTTGAAATTCAGTATATTTTCGCAACCCACATATATCTCCCACTTCTTGATGCGGCGTGATACCTGCGCGAACAACATTGGATAGATTGGCGAGAGGGTAGAGTCCTTCAAATCTCCCGTCTGCGTAGGTATGCGTGCAGGACCATTCAACTGCGCTGTGAGGTCGAATGTCCACTTGCGCATATTTGTAGCATACTGCAAGTTAATCAACGCCTTGTAACGGCTTACAAGCGGTCTTTCGACCATTACGGGTGTGCCGTGGTTGTTGATTGTGTAGCGACTATCCGTGTAGCGGAAGGTTGCAAAGATATCGAATCGCTTGATTGGAGTCCAAGTGATATCAATCTGTGCGGTGTGGGTACGCGAACGACCATTGCTGTTGTATATGTCGATAGTCCAAGGGTTACCCTCTTGGTCAACCACTACCGTATTGAATATGCGCGTATAGAAGTAATCTACACTTATAGTGAGGTCGTTTGGCGCGAATGTCGATATGCTCTGCGACAACGAGCCACCTGCGGTCAGGGCGTGCTCCATACGATTGAGGTTTGGCATAATGTTGAAAGTGCGACCTGTTGCCATAATGCCGATATTATCTGTAACTATATCGGTAGGGCGGTGTCCCAAGCCTGCCGAGCCACGCAGTACGGTGGTTGGGGTGATGTTCCACTTGATATGCGCACGAGGGGTTACGAGGTGCTTCTTAAAATAGAAGGCGTAGTCGTAACGCAAACCTGCTACCACCGACAACTTATCTTTGAGGTTGAATGTGTACTCGGTGTAGGCTCCGACCTCGCTTTCGTTGCGTTTTCCTCCGTAGTTGTAACTCATCTCTTTGGCATTATCTGCCGGTGGCATAAAGTACCAACCAAGATGCTCATTTACCCAGCGTGACGATGCACTTACTCCGCTATTGAGCGATGAACGCGGTGTGAAGTAGTGAACATACATCGCATTCGCGGTGGTCATGTGCTGACGACCAAAGTACGATTTGTCTGCTCCGAAGTATGAGTCTTCGTTGAAGAAGTCGTAATCGACCACTACGGCGATATTCGAGCGCAACTTCTCGTTGTTCTCCTTATCAAATACTGCCTCGCCTACGGGCATTCCGAGTTTGAAGTAGGCGTTAGCCTCTTGATTCTCAACCTCCGAGCCGTAGATGTTCTTCTCGTGCCAATTTTCGCGCCACGACTTGCCGTTGTCGAAGTAGGAGTCGCGGTGCATCTTGGTATTGTAGCCCATCTGACCGCCTGTGCGGTGGTCGTAGATGTACTTTGCACCCCAGCGCACCTGCATACCGTTCTCCGCCTGATAGAGCCAACGATTGGCTATTGAGCCCGTACGCGCAAGAGGCGTATCGCGGTAGCCGTCTTTGTTGCTGTCGTGGTTGATTGTGCCACTCGCTCCGTGAGCCAAGATAACGGTCGAAAGTCGCTTATCCTTCGTTACGGGCATTGCCGAGGAGAGGTTAAATTCGGGTTTGAGGTGGCTGTCGAGGAAGAGGTTCAAGAAGAAACGCTCCTCGTCAGTCGGCTTGCGATGTTCGAGGTTTATCTGTCCCGTAATAGCCTCGTGACCTGCTGTAACCGAGGAGATACCCTTCGACACCTGAATTGACGAGAGCCACATACCCGGTGTGTAGGACAAGCCGTAAGGGGCTGACAATCCACGCATTATGGTACGATTTTCATCGAGGATTTGGGTGTAAGTTCCTGCCAAACCGAGCATCTTGATTTGTCGTGCGCCCGATATCGCATCACTGAAACCCACCGTTACCGAAGCCGAGTTCTCGAAACTCTCTGCCAAGTTGCAACAAGCCATCTTGCACAACCCGGCAAACGAAATATTCTCGCTTTTGAGCAGTCCGTCTTGACGGATATAGTTGCCGAGACCTCCCTCCACAACTACTGCATCTACCGTGACGCCCTCGTTGAGCTTAAACTCCACCTCGCGCACCTTTGGCTCTACGCGCAGTGTGTCGTTCGTGTAGCCGAGGAATGTCGCTACAAGGGCGTTGTTATCCTTCACTCGATAGAGGGTGAATTTACCCTCCAAGTCGGTCGCTACACCTACCGAGGTGTCCGCCCAATAGACCGATGCTCCGGGGAGTGGTTTGCCCTGTGCATCGACCACCTTACCCGTGATGTTCTGTGCCGATACGAGAGCCGTACCGAACACTATGCTTCCAAATAATAATATGATTTTTTTCATCTTTTCCGTTGTTGTTAGTATTGTATAATTGATTTGCGGTCAGGCAGTTGGCTCGACCTTACAGCAATTACGCAACAACGGGAGGGGCGCGCATACCGCACCCTGAAAGGGCAGGCGATTGCGGTAGTGGAACTCCACGCTCAAAATAGTGAGTAGTGAGCAGAGAGTAGAGAGTAGTGAGTAGAGAGTAGTGAGTAGTTGAAGGATGAAAATCCGCACTACTTATAGCCGGCTCGACATCAATCTTTTGCTCCTTCGATATATCGTAAAGTGCGATGCGGTTCGAGTGGTCGTGATGACAGCCGTGAGGCGACTCGAAGTGCATCTTCTCGCAACCCTCGTGGTGGCAGTCGCAGTGCTGTCCGCAACAGTGGATATGCTCTGCGTGGTTTGCGTAGCACGATAGCGCAATAACGGAGTTGCTGCATACCCACACAAGGTACACGGCTAACATCAGGGTTATTTTCGCTATCTTTTTCATGCTTTTCTGAACTCTTAAACTTGTCAAGGCGCAAACGAGAATAGGGGTTATAGGGGCAATAGGGGTAATAGGGGTAATAGGGTGCGCTGAAAGTTTTCAGTTTTCCGTTTTCAGTTTTCCGTTAAATCAGTCCGCATTCTTGCAATTTCTCCACCCAAGCCTTTGCATCACGCTCGGCAGTTGCGAGGTCTATGCCGTAGTTCTCGACAAGGATATTTGCCACATCGGCAACCTCGAACTCCTTGCCCTGCAACTCGTTCCAAAGGAGCAACGAGGAGTCGTTGAGCGAGATGATGCGAGTCATATCGCTACCCGCAGTTCCCTGCATTATCACCACATTCTCGCCCGCCATCGAGCGCACTTTATATCCATCTTTGAACTTCATAGCAACTCTAATTTGGCGCAAATATACAAAAAAACTTTGTTTTTTAATTAAAAATTGAGAATTAAAAATTAAGAATTGTTTTTGCACCGCAAAATGGTCTGCGCTATCCCTGCGAATCTAATGCCTTAACACTGAAAAATTGTTAATAACTATTTCTACGAAATAATTTGCAAAATCAGAAAAAATTGTATTTTTGCAAAGATTGGTAAAATAGGCGAAAAATCAGTGAGTGTGAGTAGTTGAAAACTTTCAGCGCTCCCCAGTAGGCGAGCGGAGTGAGCGCCCCCCAGTAAGGGCGGAACGCCCGCCCC